>SKGJ01000422.1 GCA_007117525.1 Alkalimonas sp. | reverse complement strand
TGCGGATATGCTTTTCCCGCTCAATATTGCTGCCAATGCTGATCAAAATAAATGCCATCAACCAGCCTCCCGCACAATGCGAACACCGACGGTTTCAGCGGTCGGTACCGCGCCGGGTTTGCTCACGATAACCTGGACACGGTTGGTAACAAAGTTTTGCAGCAATAAAGCGGCTACCCGCTCAGCCACAGTTTCGATCAGCTCGATGGGTTCGCGCTGCACCAACTCGGTCACCTGGGTCGCTATCACACTGTAATCCAGCGCCTGACGGATATCGTCACTGGCAGCAGCCTGACGGGTATCGCACTGCAGCTCCAAATCCAACTCCAGCCGCTGCTGAATGGATTTTTCCCATTCGTACACACCAATCACCGTATCGATGCACAACTTTTTAATAAAAACAGTATCCATCAGTTCATTCCACTGCAGGTTCAGGGTAAGATGCGAAGACAGGCCGATTGGATAGGTTGTCACCACCTTGACCAGGCGACGCCGATCTTAACGTAAAAATCCAGGCTGAGGAACCGCATTGATGACACCCTTGATCCTGACTCTGATGCTGCTGGCGTATTTGCTGGGATCCATCTCGTCGGCGGTGCTGATTAGCAAGCTGTTCCGATTGCCCGATCCAAGAACCACTGGCTCCAACAACCCCGGTGCCACCAATGTGCTGCGCAGCGGCGGTAAACTGCCAGCAGCTCTGGTGCTGTTGTTTGATATTTTAAAAGGCACCATTCCGGTCTGGGGATCCTACTTTTTGGGCGTGGAGCCCCTTTACCTGGGGCTGATTGGCATTTGCGCCTGCCTGGGCCACATCTACCCGCTGTTTTTTGGTTTTAAAGGCGGGAAGGCGGTAGCGACCGCCCTTGGCACCATGATGCCGATAGGGCTGGATTTAACCGGCCTGCTGTTAGCCAGCTGGGTGCTGGTGCTGGCCATTACCGGCTACTCGTCGTTGGCCGCCATTATTACCGTCGGCCTGGCGCCGGTCTTTACCTGGTTTATCAAGCCGATGTACACCCTGCCGGTGCTGATGCTCAGCGTATTGATTATTGCCCGCCATCACCAGAATATTGCCCGGCTGCTGCGTGGTACCGAAAGCCGGGTCTGGGATAAAGATAATAATCTGAAAGAATAGTCCGGCTTACAGAGCTGACAACTGCTCCATCGGCCAACGCGGTTGCACCGCAATCGCCAGATCCTGCTGCTGCCCTGCCAGCAAGCGTTGATGACCGGCAAAGGCAATCATGGCACCATTGTCGGTGCAAAACTCTTTCCGCGGATAAAAAACGGCACCGCCGCGTTTTTTCAACAAAGCAGCCAGCTGTTCACGCAACGAACTATTGGCACTGACACCACCAGCCACCACCAAACGACTCAGACCCGTTTGCTCCAGCGCCCGCTCGCACTTGGCGACCAGGGTATCCACCACCGCTTGTTGAAACGAAGCCGCAATATCGGCCCGGCTCTGCGCATCGCTGCCAGCTTTGGCAATGACTTGTGAGGCCGCGGTTTTCAGGCCACTAAAACTAAAGTCCAGTCCGGGCCTGTCCAGCATGGGCCGCGGAAAACGGTGCGCCGCCGGGTTGCCTGCAACCGCCATTATGGCCAGCAAAGGTCCACCGGGGTAATCCAGCCCCATCAATTTGGCTGTTTTATCAAAGGCTTCACCGGCGGCATCGTCGATGGACTCGCCCAACAGTTGGTACTGGCCAATGCCGGCCACCGCCACCAGCTGGGTGTGGCCACCGGATACCAGCAAAGCTAAAAAAGGAAAGGCCGGCGGCTCAGCTTCCAGCATCGGTGCCAGCAAATGGCCTTCCATATGATGCACGCCGATGGCCGGTTTTTGCCAGGCAAAGGCTAGACTTCGGCCAATGGAGGCCCCCACCAGCAAGGCACCGGCCAAACCAGGGCCTGCGGTATAGGCCACGCCATCAATATCAGCGGCACTGCTGTTGGCTTCTATCAGTGCGGCCCGAATCAATGGCAGGGTTTTACGCACGTGGTCACGCGATGCCAGCTCCGGTACCACCCCGCCGTAATCGGCATGCAACTTGACCTGGCTGTACAGCTGATGGCTTAATAAGCCAAGTTTGGTGTCGTAAATGGCAATGCCTGTTTCATCACAGGACGTCTCAATTCCCAGTACCCGCATCGTTACCTCCGGCCGAAAACCCGCGAATTGTACTGGGATCCGAGCTAAATCACCAGCGATCCACAGAATCCCTTTACAAGCCCCCTGGCTTTTGAGTAAAATGCCGCACCATTTTTAATCGTATTGGTCGCTGACTGACCGGATAAACCGAGGTGAGAATTTAATGCCTGTTGTTAAAGTAAAAGAAAACGAACCCTTTGACGTAGCTCTGCGTCGTTTCAAGCGCTCTTGTGAAAAAGCCGGTATCCTGGCTGACGTGCGCGCAAAAGAATTCTACGAGAAGCCTACCTGGATTCGTAAGCGTAAGAAAGCGGCAGCGGTTAAACGCCATGCCAAGAAGCTTTCTCGCGAAAATGCACGCCGCATCCGTCTGTACTAATCTGTACTAGACCGAAGCGCTGCAACTGCGTTTTATTGCCCGGCAGGCAGCGGCTGTGCAAGCAGCTCACAAAGCAATAAAGCGTCATACTGTCGACCGGCTGTGAATACGGCCGGCACAGACAACAGCCTGGCTGACTACACCGTGCTTTTGGCACGGTTTGTCTTTTTCTGAGCAAAGTGAAACTATCCAGTGGCAGGACAGATCCCGCGACAGTTTATTGATGATTTGCTGGCTCGAACCGACATCGTCGAGCTGATTGATCAGCGTGTGCCTTTGAAGAAGAAAGGCCGCAATCATTCGGCTTGCTGCCCTTTTCATAACGAAAAAACACCCTCCTTCACTGTCAGTCAGGACAAACAGTTTTACCATTGTTTTGGCTGTGGCGCCCATGGCAATGCCATTACCTTCTTAATGGAATACGAGCAACTTGAGTTTCCGGAGGCCATTGAAGAGCTGGCGGCCATGCACCATCTGGAAGTGCCGCGTGAAGGTGGTGGCCCGGCCCGACCCACAGGTCAGGCCGATGACTATCAGTTGATGCAAAAAGCCAGCACCCTCTGGCAACAACAATTGCAGCAAGGCCCAGCCAGTGCCGAAGCGCAGGCCTACCTGAAACGGCGCGGCTTAAGTCCGGCCACAGTGCAAAAATTTGGCATCGGGGTCGCGCCAGATAGCTGGGATTTCTTGCTGCGTCAGCTTGGCTCGGACAAAAAGACACGCGATCAGTTGTTTGAGCTCAAGCTCACCAACCGCAATGACCAAGGCCGCGAGTACGATTTTTTCCGTCATCGTTTGATGTTTCCCATTCGCGATCGCCGTGGTCGGGTCATCGCCTTTGGCGGTCGGGTGTTTGATGACGGCACGCCCAAATACCTGAACTCGCCGGAAACCCGGCTGTTTCATAAAGGGCGTGAGCTCTATGGGTTGTTCGAAGCCCGTCAGCAGCAAGAACGGCTGGATCAGGTACTGGTGGTTGAAGGCTACATGGATGTGGTGGCCTTGTCGGAGCAAGGCATCGATTTTGCCGTGGCAAGCCTCGGCACCGCCACCACCAGCGATCACATGCAAACCCTGTTTCGTTACTGCCGCTCGGTAGTCTGCTGTTACGATGGCGATCGGGCCGGTCGCGATGCAGCCTGGCGTGCCTTGCAAAATGCCTTGCCGCAACTAAAGGATGGGGTGGAACTCAAGTTCGTGTTTTTGCCCGATGGCGAAGATCCGGACAGCATGGTGCAGCAAGAAGGCAAAGCCGCTTTTTTACAGCGCATCGCCAACGCCAGCAGTTTGCAGCAGTACTTTTTTGAACACTTGCTGTCGCTGCACGATGTCCGCAGCGATGCCGGCAAGTCGGCCTTGCTGGCAGAGGGCAAAGCCTTGCTGGGCCAGATCCCCAGCGAGTTTTATCGCGAACAGCTTAGCGATAAGCTGCACAACCTGATAGGCAAAGCCAAGGCGCCAGCCGCGGTCCCAGCCAAAGGCAACACCGCACGCTTTTTGCCAAAAGCTCAGGCGATGACACCGATGCGCCGCGCCATTGCCTTGCTGTTGCAATACCCGGTGCTGGCCAACGCCATTGTGCAAGCCAAAGATTTGGCCGGCGCCAGTTTGCCCGGTATTGAGTTGCTGCTGGCCCTGCAACAAAAAATCATCGACAGCCCTGGCATTCGCACCGCGCAATTGCTGGAGCACTGGCGCGATAGTCCAGAGTACACAATACTCAATAAGCTGGCAGTCTGGGATCCGCAACTGGATCCAGAGCAAATTGAACCAGAGTTTATCGACACCTTTGCAGCGATTGAAGATCAATACCTGCAGCAGCGACTGGAAGCGCTGGAACGTACCGCCAAGCTGCAAAAGCTGACCCCGGCTGAGCAGCAAGAATACCTGTTGTTGTTAACCGCGCTGAAAAGCAGAAAACCGCGAACGGCCCCCAGCTAATTGCTGGCTAGAAATGCCGCAGTTTGCTATAATTGAAAGTTCGCAATTCGTTTAATCATTAACTTGAGTGGAAGAACAGCCTCTATGGAGCAAAGTCCTCAGTCGCAACTCAAACTCCTAATCTTGAAAGGTAAAGAGCAAGGGTACCTCACCTTTGCCGAAGTCAATGACCACCTTCCACAAGACATTATCGACTCGGAGCAAATTGAAGATATCATCCGCATGATCAACGACATGGGGATTCAGGTTTTTGAATCTGCCCCCGATGCCGATGATTTGATTATGGCCGATGCTGCCGCCGATGACGATGCAGCAGAAGAAGCCGCCCAAGCCTTGGTCAGCGTCGACAAAGAACTGGGCCGTACCACCGATCCGGTGCGGATGTACATGCGGGAAATGGGCACCGTCGAGCTGTTGACCCGCGACGGCGAAATTGAAATCGCCAAACGCATTGAAGACGGCATCAATCAGGTGCAAACCTCGGTCGCCGAGTACCCCGAAGCCATCACTTACCTGCTGGAATTATGGGACAAATACGAAGCCGACCAAATGCGACTGAGCGATATCGTTACCGCTTTTGTCGATCCGAATGAGCTGGAAGAAGCGCCGGTCATCGGCACCAACATTGGTTCGGATGTGCCAGAGTCCAACAACGATGACGACGATGACGACGATGACGACGACAGCGATGACTCCGATGATGGCGACAGCGGTCCGGATCCGGAGGTTGCACGGGTCAAATTTGCTGAGCTACGCGATCAGTACGACATCACCCGCAACTCCATTGTTAACAATGGCCGTGAGCACGCTACCACCAAAGAAGAAATTCTGAAGCTGAGCGAAGTGTTCCGCTGCTTCCGTCTGGTACCGAAGCAATTTGACCGCCTGGTCAAAAACATGCGGGAAATGATGGATCGGGTGCGGGTGCAAGAACGCTTGATCATGAAACACAGCGTCGAGCACGCCAAAATGCCCAAGAAGGCCTTCGTTAAAGCCTTTACCGGCAATGAAACCTCTTCGGCCTGGATCGACGCTGAAATTGCAGCGAAAAAACCGCATTCAGACAAGTTGCAGGACTTCAAAGACGATCTGTACCGCTGCATTGAAAAGCTGAAAAAAATTGAAGAAGAAACCGGCCTTAGCATCGCTAAAATCAAAGACATCAACCGCCGGATGTCGATTGGTGAAGCCAAAGCACGCCGGGCCAAGAAAGAAATGGTCGAGGCCAACCTGCGTCTGGTTATCTCGATTGCGAAAAAATACACCAACCGTGGTTTGCAATTCCTTGATTTGATCCAGGAAGGCAACATCGGTCTGATGAAAGCGGTGGATAAGTTTGAATACCGCCGTGGCTACAAGTTCTCCACCTACGCCACCTGGTGGATCCGTCAGGCCATTACCCGTTCGATTGCCGATCAGGCCCGCACCATCCGTATTCCGGTGCACATGATCGAAACCATCAACAAGCTGAACCGGATCTCCCGGCAGATGCTGCAGGAAATGGGCCGCGAACCGACACCGGAAGAATTGTCCGAGCGCATGCAAATGCCGGAAGACAAAATCCGCAAGGTGCTGAAAATCGCCAAAGAGCCGATTTCGATGGAAACCCCGATCGGTGATGATGAAGATTCGCATCTGGGCGACTTTATCGAGGATACCAGCGGCGAATCGCCACTGGACTCAGCCACCATGGAAAGCCTGAAAAACGCCACCAACGAAGTACTGGCCGGCCTCACCGCCCGTGAAGCCAAGGTTCTTCGGATGCGGTTTGGCATCGATATGAACACCGATCACACCCTGGAAGAAGTCGGCAAGCAGTTCGACGTCACCCGGGAGCGGATCCGGCAGATCGAAGCCAAGGCGTTACGCAAACTGCGCCACCCATCGCGCTCGGAAGTGCTGAAAAGCTTCCTCGACGAGTAAACAACAAAGGCGCCTACCCGGCGCCTTTTACTTTTTGCAGAAAAAATAACCGCTTGATGGCAAGAAGCCCACAAAGCCAGATGACAACAGCGGTAAAACTTTCTATACTGCAAGCCGTTTTTGCTTGGCAAAAGCGCTTTGTGTGGCCCTATAGCTCAGTTGGTTAGAGCACTCGACTCATAATCGATCGGTCGCTGGTTCGAGTCCAGCTGGGGCCACCATTTCTCCGGTTCATTGCCGCACTCT
>SKGJ01000186.1 GCA_007117525.1 Alkalimonas sp. | reverse complement strand
TGCACAAAGCGCTGGAAGGCTTTGAGCTGGCCATCTTCTTCCCGCAGCACGAACACCGAGTTGCCAAAGGTATTGAACTGAATGGCGGTTTGCGGCACCAGCAACACTTCTTGCACGTCACCGGTCAGCACTTCAACCCGGCCAAACATGCCCGGGCGCAGTTGTTGCTCCGGGTTGGCTAAGGTCGCCTGAATTTCGATGCTACGACTGGAAGCGCGCACCGCCGGGGCGATGGCGGTGATCTCTCCTTTGAACGATTGCTCGGGGAAGGCGTCTATTCGCACCCGCACCTGCTGCCCGGTGTGCAAGCGGGCCAGCTGCTGCTCTGGCAGGGTGAAATTCAAGTAAATCGGATCCAGCGCTTCAATGCTGACCACCTTACTCCCCGGCGATACCAGCTGGCCTAAATTGACCTGACGAATGCCGACGATGCCACTAAAGGGCGCACGAATTTCTTTTTGCGCAATACGGGCCTGCTGCATCCGAACCGCGGCTTTGGCTTGCTCGGATTCACTTTCGCGACGACGCAGATCCAGCTCGGCAACGCTATTGTCCTGATACAGCCGCTTGGTCCGCTCCAGCTCAATGTAAGCCAACCGTTCAGCTGCTTTTAACCGGGCCAGCTCAGGCTGGTCGATGCTGTCGTCCAGCTTCACCAGCAGCTGACCCTGTTCGACGGTGGCACCACTTTCGAACAAAATCTCCCGCACGATGCCGCTGGCTTCGCCGGTTAACTCGGTGCCCTGGGTGGCCACAAAATTCCCTACTGCGGCCATGGCGCCTTCCCAACGATCCGGCTTGGCTGTGGCGGCCGTGATGCTGGCTGTGGGCATCGGCATGTTGTCAAAAAACTGATTCATGAAGTAATTGCCAATGGCTTTGTAGCCAAAAATGCCGCCAAAGATAATAAAGACGGCGGCTAACATCAGACTCATGCGCTTAAACATGATGACTCCTTGCTGGGCTGGCTGGCAGCCACTGATTTTAAATAAAAAAGTTCGGTGTTATGCAATGTCCAGCTGCTGCTCAATTTGCAGCACCAAGCGGGTTAATTGCTCCGGCTGACTGAGGTCCTGCAGCGGCTGCCACTGCATGCCATTCAGCAACCGGTTCATGTTGCGGTACATGGTCATTGGGCTGCGAGGAATCAAAAATGCTTCCAGCAACCCCTGGGTGTGCTCCAGCGTATGGCTGCCCTGACAGAGTGCCCAGGTGCCATAAGCCAGCTCCATGGTACTGGCGCCTTGCGGATCCAGATCACCGTCGTCGATGGCTTGCTGCACAATGCCACTGACGATACGACAAATCGGCTGACCACACTGCAGCAACTGCTGCCGTCTGGCTTCGGAGGCATTTTCCCACACCGCTTCGGTCATCACGTACTGCGATAGCTTGACGTAATTGGCTTGACGACGATTGAAGTCCTGCTCGGCTACGCAGATGGCGAAGATGCGCATCCGCGACGGCGCCTGCCATTGCTCAATGCGTTCAAACAGGGCCAAATGCAGCGCTGACTGACGGGCCATCAGCGCCATCAGCAAGTCTTCTTTTGAACTAAAGTGTTGGTACAGGGTGCCGGTGGCGTAATCGCAGGCTTTGGCCAGCTTGGCCATTTGCAGCTGCAAAAAGCCTTCTTCAGCAATCAACTGCTCTGCTGTATCCAGAAACAGCTGCTCACGTTCTTCCCGCTCCCGCTGTTTGCGTTCCGATGTTCCCATAACCACCTCTTTTGATAAGGTGGCATATTTTGAACCAGATTCAAAAAACGATCAAGCGTTCAATTTATGAATCTTTGTAATAATATTTTTCCGTAGCCGGTGGTTTTGGACTTCATCAGAGGGTTGTCCGACTCTTTCTTCAGTTGTTTTTTACTGGGGGTGCCCATATCAACAGCATTCAGGCCATGGTTCAGTTTCTGCTCAGCCAAAGCTGCTATCATGATGCAACAGGCCGCTCGGTTGGCGGGTTAGAAGGATAAAGGTGAATGATGTTTTCTTTTTCGCGGCAAAATGGCCAGTGGCAAAAACTGTGGCGTCAACAACAGGCGGCAGGACCGCTGCAGCGCATCTTGGCCTGGCTGGTGATGGGGGTGTTGCTGGTGGCTGGCTTTGTACTGCTGCTGGTGATGTTGCTGCTGAGCTGGTTGCTTATCCCGCTGTTTTACTGGCGCTATCGCAGGAGAATGCGGGCTTTTCAGCAGGCGGCTCAACAGGCACAGCGTCAGGCACACCAACAGTATCAGCAGCAGACCGGGCAGCAGAGTCCAGCTGGCCATCGGGTGATTGAAGGCGAAGTCGTCGGCAAAAAAGAAGAGTAAAGATCTCAGCTTAGTTTGACTGCACCGCCAGTTTGCACTGAATGTAATCGCTGTGGCGGATAAACAGCAGGTCCGCAATCTTGCGAAGCATGGCTTCTTCATGAGGGTCCAGCTGACCATCATGGTAGGCGATGCGCCACAGCTGCTCCATTAAATCCAGCCGCTCAGGATAGCTTAAATCTTTCATTTTCGAGGTGAAGCGATGCAGGCAGACGGAGTCGTTGCTCAGCTCTTTTGCCCGGCGAAAGACGATTTCGGCATCAACCGGGGTTAAGCGATACTCACTGGTCAGGTAACTCAGTACTTCATCGTGCTCGGCGCTGGCATCCTGAAAATCGGCGGCTGCCACTTCCAGCATTAACACCACCGACATCAACTGCGCCTCGTTCACCAGCTGCAGCGCCGGGCAATCGGCAACCGGCTCACTGCCGCTTTGTGCCAGCAATTGTTTAAACAGTTGAAACATGGCAACTCCCATTCTATGAAAACCCAGGTCAACACGACCTGAATGGCTTGATTTTTTTACTGCCTTACCCAATTGTACAGATCAATCGATGCTTGTTTGAGTCCTTTTTATGGCGATGGTTCTGCTGGCTGCTCTCACTCTGCTGATTCTGGCTGCCTTGTTGGGCCAGCCCTACTGGCGACAGTGGCAACGGCAACGCATTCTAAAGCAGCCTTTTCCCAAAGCCTGGCGGCAGATCTTAAAACGCCGGCTACCGTACTTTCGGACCTTGCCAACCGACTTGCAGCTCAGGCTGAAAAAGCTGATTCAGCTGTTTGTGGCAGAGAAAGACTTTGTGGGTTGTGCTGGCCTGGAGATGAATGATGACATTCGGGTGACCATAGCCGCGCAGGCTTGCTTGTTGTTACTGGGCCGCGATCAGGGGATTTATCCAGGCTTACGGCAAGTGCTGGTGTACCCGGCGGCTTTTGTGGTACCAAACCGGCAGACCGATGCCGCTGGTGTGATGCATGAGGGGGCTGGTGTTTTGCTGGGTGAGTCTTGGGGGCAGGGCCAGGTAATTTTATCCTGGCAGGATTCGCTGCATGGGGCAGCCGATCCTTTCGATGGCCACAATGTGGTGATCCACGAGTTTGCCCATCAGCTTGACCAGCAAAAAGGCTATGCCAATGGCGCCCCTGCGCTTGGTCCCGACGGCAGTGCCAAGCGCTGGAGTCAGGTATTCCTGCAAGCTTTTCAGCGGCTGCAACAGCAGTTAAGTCATGGGCAGGCCAGTGTGTTCGACCCGTATGCCGCCACCAACCCAGCGGAATTTTTTGCTGTGGCCAGCGAGGTGTTTTTCGAGCAACCCTTGGCGTTGCAGCAGCAAGAGCCTGCGCTGTACCAGCAGATGCAGCTGTTTTACCGGCTTAACCCTGCATTGTGGCAGTAATGAGCGTTGCGCTGTTCAGGCTTTATCCAGCCCCAGTGCTGCCCGGATGCTGTTGGCAAAGTCGGTAAAGCGTTGTTTTAAGCTGCGTTTGATGGACACATCCAGCGAGCCCAGCACTGAATAGCCTTCAATCCGGATGCAATGGGTTTTTCGGCTACCTGGCCCACCCTGACCGACGGTGTTATCGCTGGATGCGGCAATGTTATTCAGTTCACTGATTACCGCGACATGCTCCGGCACCTGAATGCTGACACTGCCCAGCCAGTTTGTCAGTTGCAGGGTCACTTGCTGGTGCTCAAAAACAGCTTCGGAAAAGTCCAGCTCTACCGAAGACAATGCATTGATAATGGTCAGTTGCTCTGGCACCCGCCAGGGCCCGGAGCGCTCATCACTGCTGAGAATAGAGACCAGGCGGTCTTTATCAGTCGGTTCGACAGCATTCATGGCATTGGCTGAGCTGGTTGCTGTCTTGCTGGTATCAAAGTTTTGTGACCACATGGCCCGGTATTTGGCATCCGGCTCTAAGGTCAGATCCGCCACTTGCTCGATCAGCACATTGGGATCATCGGAGTTGGTGGCAATATCAAGCCGGCGTTCAAAGGCCTGCTCAGAAATCACACTGTGGCTGTAGTTCATGATCAGCTGATCAATGACGGCTTCGCGTACTTGGGCGATGGGTCTGTCTTCCAGTTTCACCCCTGTGGTATCTATCGCCATAGGTCCCCCTTCTGTCTTCATACGCCAGCCACTCTGGCTATTTTTCCATCATTTTGGCTCAGGATAGCGTTTAGCGAAAGGGTAAAATTGTAAGTGTTTCTAACAACTCAACAGACATGGGTATTCGTAGTTCACTGCCTGGACTATGTCGCAATGTTCAGAAAATAACTAACGCCAGCAAAAAAGACTTGCGCGCCCTGATACCTTAGGGTATCTTTTGTCCGTCAGGGGTATCATTTGATACCTTGGGTTCACAAATTCAAGGAGAGTTGAGATGTCATTAGCAGCTGTATCACGAGCGGAGAAAGAGCAGCGTTTTTTAAAACAGAGTGCTGTAACCTTGTTAGCATTAGGGGTGCTTTTCGCAGCCGATGTCTTTCATCAGTTGTTGCCTGGTTGGAAGGAGAATGGTTGGATCATTGGGGTTTTCGTCACACTAACCTTGGGTACTGTGGCCTTGTTATTTTGGAATGTTGTAGCGTCACTGCGATACAGCGGTCAGGCTTTTTTTTGGTCGGGTCAGTTCAGCGATGAATGGTTGGCACACCTGAATTTAACCGGATACCGCTGGTGCAGTGGTGTGGTGCTTAGTTTGTTGTTTATTAGTGTCTATGCTAGCGGGATGGAGTCGGTGAATGCCTGGCTGAGTATGCAAGGCATTGCTTTTTACGGAAAGTCGTTGCTGGCTATCGGTTTGATTTGTTACGCAGTACCAGTGTTATGGGGGCTTCGCAGCAACGATGAATGAGTTTCTGGATAATCACATTGCGAAGTTGCGCAGCAGACGAAAGATCTCGCAACAAGAGTTGGCGGATGCAATAGGGGTATCTCGCAAAACCATCAGTACGGTGGAGACTGGACGATTTACCCCTTCCGTGGTCATTGCTCTCAGACTGGCCCGCTACTTTGAGGTCCCGGTGGAGTCGGTCTTTGAATTGCTGGATGACGATTGTTAGCGGTTGCTATTGTTGTCCAAAGTAAGGGGCAAGTTTCCGGGTAATCTCTGTTTTAACGATTCGGTGCTCTAGTGGTGGTTCACTGAGGCTTGAAGGCAGTCACTAAGCCAGATCAAAGCCTCAGTATCCACCCCGATGGCAGCAGCTTTTTGCTGGTAACGCAGGCAGTCATCGGCAGACGGGTTGGGGCTTCTGGCTAAAATCCAGGCGTAATTAAGATTATGGCCGACCACCAATGCCATGCTGTAGTCGGGCTCCAGCTTGGCAATGTTGTAACTGGCAAAAAAGGGCCCGAAGAAAGACACCTTCAGCTTGCCTGTCGCGCTATCACTGGCGAAGTACGCACGTCCCTCGGCTTCACGCCATTCACCGCGGCTTTGGTGGTAGCCTCGATTCAGTACGCGCACACCCCCATCGTCGCGCATGCTGTAATGGGCGGTAACTTCGCTAAGGCCCCGTTCGAAGCGGTGATCCAACCGGGCTATCTCATGCCACTCGCCTAAATACGACTCCAGCTCGAACGGTGAAACAGGTTGCACGCTATTGGGTGTGCCTGTGCAGCCTGTCAGTAGGATAACAGCAGCAAATAAAAATCGCATGATAAGGACCTTCAGGGTTGTTGAATACTATGCATCCGAATACGAGCCAGCACCGTAATCGGTTGCATCGATAACAAGGATACCAACACCATGCCACATTCGTTTAACCAAGAACAGCTATCGCGCATTATTGAGATGGCCTGGGAAGATCGAACGCCTTTTGAAGCGATAACCATGAATTTTGCGTTATCGGAAGCCGAACTTATCCGTTTGATGCGCTCTGAATTAAAACCAGCCAGTTTCCGCTGCTGGCGTAAACGTGTGGCTGGCCGCATCACCAAGCATGGGAAGCTCCGCTCTAAAGCGGTGAATAGAGGCTATTGTCCCAGCCAATACAAGCACCGAAGCTAGATCTGCATCAAAGGAAAGCATCATAGTTCACTTGGCAGCATGGAGCAGGCCAGCTAGAGTAAGGATACTCTGGCTTAAGGCGCTGTTATGAAATCAACTGCTGGTGATAAAACAAAAAACACGCAACCGCTTACTTTGAAGCGGGTAGGGATTGATACCTACCATGAAAACGTGGCTTATCTGCATCGGGACTGCGAAATCTACCGCGCCGAGGGGTTCCAGGCTTTAGCCAAGGTGGAAGTGGAAGCCAAAGGCAAACGGATTCTGGCCAGTTTGAATGTGGTGGACGATGCCAATATCGTCAATGGCCAGCAACTGGGCCTGTCGGAAGAAGCTTTTG
>SKGJ01000126.1 GCA_007117525.1 Alkalimonas sp. | reverse complement strand
TCGGGTACGGCGATGGCCATTGGTGCCAGCATTGCCAAGACTTTAGGTCGTGATTTGGCCGACTGCGCTGTCTATGGCCGCGAAGGCATGACTGGCGAGCGTGAGCAAGCGACCATTGGCTTTGCCACCGTGCGGGGTGGGGACATCATAGGGGATCACACCGCACTCTTTGCTGATTTGGGAGAAAGATTAGAAATTACTCACAAAGCAAGCAGCCGTACCACCTTCGCCCAAGGCGCTATCAGGGCTGCTGTGTGGTTGCAAAATAAACAGCCAGGACTTTATTCCATGCAACAAGTGCTGGGATTGGCTGAGTTGAGCTAGTTTTTTGCCGCTTAGCCTGGAAAAAATAGTCAAAAGGATTATTTTTAAATAAATCCAAAAAAGCATTAGACGAAATAGCCAAGTTGACATAAAATATCGAGAATTTGCCTGGGCAAATTGGGGATAGTTGCTTTGGATTAAAAACGGGTGTTGAACGAGTTAGTTTAAGCCCGTTTTTTGCTGTTTGGAGGTTATTTTGACGACGTCTGCCTTGCTGGTTTTAGAAGATGGCACTGTATTTCATGGTACGGCCATCGGTGCCGAAGGAGTTTCAGTCGGAGAGGTGGTATTCAATACCTCGATGACCGGTTATCAGGAGATCTTAACCGATCCCTCCTATGCCGAACAAATGGTCACCCTGACCAACCCGCACATTGGCAACACCGGCACCAATGATGAAGATGAAGAATCCAGCCGGATCTGGGCCAAAGGCCTGATCATTCGAGACCTCCCGCTGCTGGCCAGCAATTTCCGCAACCAAGCGTCACTTTCCGATTACTTAAAGCAGCGTGGCATTTTGGGCATCGCCGACATCGATACCCGCAAGCTGACCCGTATTCTGCGGGAAAAAGGCGCACTTAATGGCTGTTTGATGGCCGGCTCTGCTCTTGATGAAGCCAAAGCCTTGCAGCAAGCCCGTGAATTCCCAGGTTTAAAAGGCATGGATCTGGCCAAAGAGGTCTCTGTTAAAGAAGCCTACAGCTGGAGCGAAGGCAGCTGGCAATTGGGTCAAGGCTTTGTTAGCCCAGCCGACACAGCGTTTCATGTGGTGGCCTACGACTATGGCGTAAAGCGCAATATTCTGCGGATGCTGGTCGACCGTGGTTGCCGCTTGACGGTGGTACCGGCTCAAACACCGGCCAGTGAAGTCCTGGCACTGAATCCAGATGGCATCTTTTTATCCAATGGCCCGGGCGATCCGGCACCTTGCGACTACGCCATCACTGCCATCCAGCAACTGTTAGCAACCGAACTGCCTATTTTTGGCATCTGCCTTGGTCACCAGTTGCTGGCCCTGGCCAGTGGTGCCAGCACCAGCAAAATGAAATTTGGTCACCACGGTGGCAACCACCCGGTGCAAAACCTCGACAACAACAAAGTGATGATCACCGCCCAGAACCATGGCTTTGCCGTGGAAGAAGAAGGCTTACCGGCCAACTTACGGGCCACCCACAAGTCGCTGTTCGATGGCAGCTTGCAAGGCATTCACCGTACCGACAAGCCGGCTTTTAGTTTTCAGGGCCACCCGGAAGCAAGCCCTGGACCACACGATGCGGCAGAGCTGTTCGATCACTTTATCGATCTGATGCGCCAGCGTCAGCATTAATTCAGGCTAGCGAGGAAAGACAGAGTTTATTATGCCAAAACGTACTGATTTAAAAAGCATTCTTATCCTTGGCGCCGGCCCTATCGTCATTGGCCAGGCCTGTGAATTTGACTACTCGGGTGCCCAGGCCTGCAAAGCCCTGCGTGAAGAAGGCTACCGGGTTATTCTGGTGAACTCCAACCCAGCCACCATCATGACGGATCCTGAAATGGCCGATGCCACCTACATCGAGCCGATTCACTGGCAGGTGGTGGAAAAAATCATCGAAAAAGAACGGCCTTGTGCGGTGTTGCCAACCATGGGCGGTCAGACCGCGCTGAACTGTGCGCTGGATCTGGAGCGTCATGGGGTGTTGGCGAAATACCAGGTTGAAATGATTGGCGCAACCGCCGATGCCATCGACAAAGCCGAAGACCGCAGCCGTTTCGATAAAGCCATGCGTGCCATTGGTCTGGAATGCCCGCGCGCAGGTATGGCGCACTCGATGGAAGAAGCCTACACCGTTTTGGATGACATCGGCTTTCCGTGCATTATCCGACCGTCATTCACCATGGGCGGCTCCGGCGGTGGCATCGCTTACAACCGCGAAGAGTTTGAAGAGATCTGTACCCGTGGTCTGGACCTCTCACCGACCAAAGAGCTGCTGATTGATGAGTCGCTGATTGGCTGGAAAGAGTACGAAATGGAAGTGGTGCGCGACAAAAACGACAACTGCATCATTGTCTGCTCGATTGAAAACTTTGATCCGATGGGCGTTCATACCGGCGACTCCATCACAGTTGCCCCAGCGCAAACCCTGACCGACAAAGAATACCAGTTGATGCGCAACGCCTCCCTGGCCGTATTGCGTGAGATTGGCGTAGAAACCGGTGGTTCCAACGTGCAGTTTGGCATCAACCCGGATGATGGTCGCATGGTCATTATTGAAATGAACCCGCGGGTCTCGCGCTCGTCCGCCTTAGCTTCCAAAGCCACTGGCTTTCCAATCGCTAAGGTTGCCGCCAAACTGGCTGTTGGTTATACCCTGGATGAACTGGCCAATGAGATCACCGGTGGTATCACCCCGGCTTCTTTTGAGCCCAGCATCGACTACGTGGTGACCAAGGTGCCACGCTTTAATTTTGAAAAGTTTGCCGGTGCCAACGATCGATTAACCACCCAGATGAAATCGGTGGGTGAAGTGATGGCCATTGGCCGTAACCAGCAGGAATCATTGCAAAAAGCGCTGCGTGGTCTGGAAATTGGTGTGTCAGGCTTGGATCCGATGCAGGATCTGACTGCACCGGATGCCAAAGAACGTTTGGTGCGTGAGCTGAAAGAGCCTGGCGCGCACCGTATCTGGTACATTGCCGATGCCTTTCGCTTTGGCATGAGCCAGCAGGAAATCTTTGAGCTGACCAAAATTGATCCCTGGTTCTTGGTGCAACTGGAAGACCTGGTGCTGGAAGAGCAAGCCATTTACGATGCGGGCTTCTCTGGACTGGATGAATCGAATCTGCGCCGCTACAAGCGCAAAGGTTTCGCAGACAAACGTATTGCCGATTTGCTGGGTGTCAGTGAGCACGAAGTGCGCAAAAAACGGCATGGTTACAGTTTGCACCCGGTGTACAAGCGGGTGGATACCTGTGCAGCTGAGTTCGCCTCCAACACCGCCTACATGTACAGCAGCTACGATGAAGAGTGCGAAGCCGCGCCTTCAAGCCGCGATAAGATTATGATCCTGGGCGGTGGCCCTAACCGCATTGGTCAGGGCATTGAGTTCGATTACTGCTGTGTGCACGCTGCCCTGGCACTGCGCGAAGATGGTTTTGAAACCATCATGGTCAATTGCAACCCGGAAACAGTATCGACCGACTACGATACCTCGGATCGCTTGTATTTTGAGCCTATCACCTTGGAAGATGTGCTGGAAATCGTCGCCAAAGAGCAGCCGAAAGGCGTGATTGTGCAGTACGGTGGACAAACCCCGCTGAAACTGGCACGGGCGCTGGAAGCTGCTGGCGTGCCAATCATCGGGACTTCGCCTGATGCCATCGACCGGGCTGAGGATCGCGAGCGCTTCCAGCAAGCGGTCGAGCGACTTGGTCTGAAGCAGCCGAAAAATGCCACCGTCACCAGTTTGGAAGAGGCCTTGCTAAAAGCCGGCGATATCGGCTTCCCGATGGTGGTGCGTCCTTCTTACGTACTGGGTGGCCGGGCGATGGAAATCGTCTACGATGAAGCCGATTTAAAACGCTACATGACCGACGCAGTCAGCGTGTCGAATGAAGCGCCGGTGCTGTTGGATAATTTCCTGGATGATGCCATTGAAGTCGATATCGATGCCATTTGCGATGGCAAGGATGTGGTGATTGGCGGCATCATGGAGCACATTGAGCAAGCGGGCGTGCACTCAGGCGATTCAGCCTGTACCTTGCCACCGCACAGTTTGTCGCCGGCAATTCAGGATGTGATGCGCGAGCAGGTGCGGAAACTGGCGCTGGAGCTGGGTGTCGTTGGTTTAATGAATACCCAGTTTGCCGTCAAAGATGGTGAAGTCTATCTGATTGAAGTGAACCCACGGGCAGCACGGACTGTGCCTTTTGTCTCCAAGGCCACCGGCATTCAAATCGCCAAAGTTGGTGCCCGCTGCATGGCGGGCCGCACTCTGGCCGAGCAGGGTGTCACCAAAGAAGTGATCCCACCGTATTTCTCGGTGAAAGAAGTGGTGATTCCCTTTAACAAATTCCCAGGCGTCGACCCGATTCTTGGCCCGGAAATGCGTTCTACCGGTGAAGTCATGGGCGTGGGCGATACCTTCGAAGAGGCCTTTGCTAAGGCTGAGCTGGGTTGTGGCAGCCTGATTCCAACCGGAGGCCGGGCTTTACTTTCAGTACGCAACAGCGATAAAGTGCGGGTGATTGAACTGGCGAAGCGCATGCTGGAGCTTGGTTTTGAGCTTGACGCCACCAAAGGTACTGCAGCAACCTTGCAACAGGCGGGGATCCCGTGCCGGGTCGTCAATAAGGTTTCGGAAGGGCGGCCACACATTCTGGATCGCATTAAAAATGGTGAGTACAGCTACATGGTCAACACCACCGAGGGACGTCAGGCGATTGAAGACTCCAAAGTGTTGCGTCGTGGTGCGCTGCAATACAAGGCCAATTATACAACGACATTAAATGCAGCTTTTGCCACCTGCAAAGCCAGCGCAGCCAGCGCTTTTGAGCGGGTTGCCTCTGTGCAAGAGTTGCATAAGAGAGTAAACGGATGAAAATACCAATGACGGTTCAGGGCGCAGAAATGCTGCGCGCTGAATTGAATGAACTAAAAACGGTAAAGCGGCCTGAAATTATTCAGGCCATTGCCGAAGCCCGTGAACATGGTGATCTGAAAGAAAACGCCGAGTACCATGCTGCCCGTGAAGCACAAGGCTTTTGTGAAGGACGGATCCAGGACATTGAAGGCAAGCTGGGCAATGCTCAGATTATCGATGTCAGCAGCCTGCCGAATAACGGCAAGGTGATTTTTGGCGCCACGGTGACCATTTTAAATCTGGATACCGAAGAAGAAGTCAGTTACCGCATTGTGGGTGATGATGAAGCCGATATTAAAAAGAACCTGATTTCGGTGAACTCTCCGATTGCCCGTGGCTTGATTGGCAAAGAGCTGGATGATGTGGTCAGCATTCAAACGCCGAAAGGCATGGTCGAGTTTGAGATAACCGATGTTCAGTACCGGTAACGGCATCCTCGGCTCTGTAAAAAGCGGCTTTTGCCGCTTTTTTTCTGCGCTTTACCGCAAGCAGAGCATGGGTCCGACCTCCTGAACAAAGCAAATCCACTAAAATCGCCGTTGTGTTAAACAACATGGAATGCCGATGGTTGCAGGACAGCAGAAATTTCAGTTAAAACGTGAAGCCAGGGTGATTTGGTTAACAGCGCTCGGAACCTGGACCAGCCGGACGGTAGAGGACTACATCCGCCAGTTACGCGCCCTGGTCGCCACCCTGAATGGTCAGCCCTGGGCCATGGTGCTGGATGGGCGCGAATGGCAAGCGTGTCCTGCAGATGTGTTTGAAACCTTGCGGGAAAATTCGAGTTGGTGCTTTGAGCATCGGCTGAGTCACGGCGTGGTTTTATTGCCGGAAGATGCCTTGCTGCGCTGGCAGTTCATGCAGGCCACCAAGGTCGAGAAGCCTGCCCATTATCATCGCAACCTGGTGGATAGCCTGGAAGAAGCCAGAGCATTGATGTCGCAGACTGGCTTTTTTAGCGAAACCGATAATCAGGCTTTAGGCAGCTGAAGCTTAGGCTCGTTCGCCGGCCGATACAGCACCAGAGTTTTGCCAATAACTTGCACCTTCTCTGCTTTGCTTTCCCGGACGATGGCATCCATCACCAGCACTTTTTGCTCGCGATCTTCACCCGGTACTTTGACCTTAATCAGCTCATGGTGATCCAGTGCCTGCTCGATCTCGGCCAGAACCCCTTCGGTCAAGCCATTACCGCCAAGCAGTACCACCGGTTTCAGATCATGGGCCTTGGATTTTAAAAACTGTTTCTGTTTATTGCTCAGTGCCATCTTGCTACGATTTCCACAATTTAATCTTGAATTCGTGCTATTGTACCGCCATCTAGAGGTCATAGCCATTTCAGAGTAGTAAGATGACACGAAAAAAGCGCTCAGCCAGCTCAACCCGCTGGTTGAAAGAGCATTTTGATGATCATTTTGTGCAAAAGGCACAGAAGCAGGGGCTGCGATCCCGGGCCGCTTTTAAGCTGGAAGAAATTCAGCAGCAGGATAAGCTGATCAAACCAGGCATGACCGTGGTAGACTTAGGATCGGCTCCAGGCAGTTGGTCGCAAATGGCGGCAAAACTGGTGGGGGACTCGGGCCAGGTGATTGCCTGTGATATACTGCCAATGGACCCCTTGCCCGGTGTTTCATTTTTGCAGGGTGATTTTCGTGAAGACGCAGTTTTGCAGGCATTACTGAGCCGGATCGAAGGGCGCAACGTAGATGTGGTATTATCGGATATGGCGCCGAACATGAGCGGCAATCTGGCCACCGATCAGGCAAGAGCCATGTACCTGATCGAGTTGGCACTGGA
>SKGJ01000228.1 GCA_007117525.1 Alkalimonas sp. | reverse complement strand
GCACCATGGCCAATACCAAGATCGTTCCCGGCCAGCCACGGCTAAAAAAAGACGAAGTCGCCCGTGGGGATGTCTCCGGTTTAATTGGCATGGTTGGCAACGAGACCAAAGGCTCCTTTTCCATTACCTTTGAAGAGTCGCTGGCACTGGAGATCATGTTCCGGATGCTGGGTGAGAAGCCCCGTAAAATCAATGAAGAAGTAACCGACATGGTGGGTGAAATCACCAACATGGTGACCGGTGGTGCCAAGCGGATTCTTGGTGAAAAAGGCTATGAGTTTTCCATGGCAACGCCGGTGGTAGTCTCTGGTAAAGAACACACCATTACCCACAAGTGCGATGGCCCGAAAATCCTGATGCCCTTTACCTCAGATTTCGGCAAAGTGCACATTGAAGTGAGCTTTGACAATATGGGCGGTTAATTGCCGCCCTGATAGATAAAGTCAACCCTGGGGGTAATGTTGCACAGCAGCTCATAAGGAATGGTGCCCACCAGGGCCGCAATCTCTTCCACCGGCAAACCCTGCCCCCACAGTACCACCTCATCCCCTGGCTTCACGGCTTGCTGACCGATATCAATGGTGAGCATGTCCATCGACACCCGCCCGACAATAGGAAAGCGCTGACCATGCAGCAGTACCGGGGTACCATTGGGCACCATGCGCGGGTAGCCATCGCCATAGCCTATGGCAACCACCGCCAGGCGGGTGGACTGCTGTGCCTGCCAGGCCGAGCCATAGCCGACGGTTTCGCCGGCGGCTACATCACGAATCGCTATCACCCGGCTGCACAGCGTCATCACCGGCTGCAAACCATGGTCCGCTCCTGCCTTGCCCAGCAAAGGGGAAACCCCATACAGCATCAGACCGGGACGAACCCAGTCGCCGTGGCTTTGCGGCCAGCCCAGTAGCCCGGCAGAATTGGCTAAAGAGATTTCCCCACCCAGGCCGTGCGACCACTGAGCAAAACGCTGCATTTGCTCGAGCGTATCCGGGCACTGCAAATCATCGGCACAAGCAAAGTGCGACATCAGCCGGATACCGGGCAAGGCATTTGGACTTTGCGACAGCGCCTGCCAGGCGGCCTGGTATTGCTCGGGTGGCAAACCAAGCCGGTGCATGCCGGTGTCCATTTTCAGCCAGATCCGAATGGGTGCATCCAGCTCAGCCGCGACAATGGCGTCAACCTGCTCCTGTTGATGCACCACCACCTGCAGATTGCTGGCAACGATTTGTGGCAATTCATCGGCATCAAAAAAGCCTTCCAGCAATACAATGGGCTTGACGATGCCACCGGCTCGAAGGGCCAGGGCTTCGTCCAGCCGGGCAACGCCAAAAGCATCGGCTTGTTGCAACTGCTCCGCCACTTGTAACATGCCGTGACCATAAGCATTGGCTTTGAGCACCGCCAGCACCTTGCTTCCAGCAGCCTCTTGCCGAACCCGGGTCAGGTTGTGTTTCAGCGCATCGACATTAATCCGCGCTACCGGTTTACGCAGCATGATTAATCCTCGTCGAAACGGTAACTGCCGGCAAAGTTGTCAAAACGGGAATACTGGCCATGAAAGGTGAGCCGAACCCGGCCTATCGGGCCATTCCGCTGCTTTCCGATAATGATTTCAGCCGAGCCTTTGTCCGGACTGTCATCGTTGTAAACCTCGTCCCGGTAGATAAACATGATAAGGTCGGCATCCTGCTCGATGGAGCCAGACTCCCGCAAGTCGGAGTTCACCGGCCGCTTGTCAGCGCGCTGCTCCAAACTACGGTTCAGCTGCGACAGCGCCACCACCGGCACTTTCAGCTCTTTGGCCAGGGCTTTTAACGAGCGGGAAATTTCGGCAATTTCCAGGGTGCGGTTTTCACTCATACCAGGCACGGTCATCAGCTGCAAATAATCCACCATGATCATGCTAAGGCCACCATGCTCGCGCGCCACCCGCCGGGCCCGGGAGCGCACCTCGGTTGGAGTTAAGCCAGACGCATCGTCGATGTACATTTTGCCTTTGGTGTTTAACAGTTCAATCGCCGAGGACAACCGCGCCCAGTCCTCGTCTTCCAGCTGGCCGGTCCGAATGCGGGTTTGATCAATGCGGCCCACCGAGGCCAGCATCCGCATCATGATTTGCTCGGAGGGCATCTCCAGACTGAAAATCAGCACCGGCTTGTCGCTGGTAATGGCAGCATTTTCACACAAGTTCATCGCAAAGGTGGTTTTCCCCATCGACGGACGGGCCGCGACAATAATCAGATCCGACGGCTGCAGACCACTGGTCATTTTGTCCAGATCGACATAGCCGGTGGACACCCCGGTGACACCATTGTGGGGCTTGTTAAACAACTCGTCGATTTTTTCGATGGTTTTGCTAAGAATATCGTGGATCGGCTCCGGGCCTTCATTAGCATTGGCCCGCTGCTCGGCAATTTTAAACACCCGGGTCTCGGCAAAGTCCAGCAGTTCGGCACTGGTTCGTCCCTGAGGATCATAACCGGCATCGGCAATGTCATGCGCGACCCCGATCATGTCACGAATCACAGCGCGTTCACGCACGATTTCGGCGTAAGCCAGGATGTTGGCCGCACTGGGGGTGTTCTTGGCAATTTCGCCCAGATAAGCAAAGCCGCCGACATCGTCCAGCAGCTGGTTTTGTTCCAGCGCCTGCGATACGGTGATCAAGTCCATCGGCTGGTTTTGTTCGGCCAGCTTGGTCAGGGCATTAAAAATTAACCGGTGCGCCCGCAGGTAAAAGTCCTGCTCAACCACCTTTTCCGCCACCCGATCCCAGGCTTCGTTATCCAGCATCAAACCACCCAACACCGATTGCTCGGCCTCGATGGAGTGAGGTGGCATTTTTACCGCAGCAACCTGCTTATCTTTCTTTGTTTGCATAGTACCAGACAGGAAGAAAACAACCCTGCCATCCTACCCTGCCACTGGCAGAATAAAAAGCAAGGTGAGTAAAAAGTCCGGAAAAAGCAGCCCTCGGGCTGGCTTTCGCCCATAAAAAAAGCAGCGCCCTAAGGCACTGCTTTTTTGTCGACCTCAGCCAATTAAGCTTCGGCAACCACAACCAGTTTCACAGTAGCAGTTACTTCAGCGTGCAGCTGCAGATCGATCTCGAACTCGCCAGTCTCACGCAGGGTGCCGTGTGGCAGCTTGACTTCAGACTTAGCAACGGCCACACCCGCTTCGGTGATGGCGTCGGCGATATCGCGGGTACCGATGGAGCCGAACAGCTTGCCTTCGTCACCGGCTTTGGAAGCGATGGTCACTTCTTCCAGCGCAGCAATTTGCTCAGCACGCTTTTGCGCAGCAGCCAGACCTTCTGCCAGTTTGGCTTCCAGTTCAGCGCGACGCTGTTCGAATTTCTCGATGTTTGCTTTGTTCGCAGGAACAGCTTTACCCTGTGGGAACAGGTAGTTACGAGCGTAACCGGCTTTCACTGCGACCTGGTCACCCAAACCACCCAGGTTGGCAACCTTGTCTAAAAGAATAATGTTCATTCTGATACCTCTTCAGTATTCGGTTAAACCAGGCGATCAGCTGTGTGAATCGCTGTAAGGCAGCAAAGACAGGTAGCGAGCGCGCTTAATCGCACGAGCCAGCTGACGTTGATACTTCGCACTGGTACCCGTAATACGGCTGGGTACAATTTTGCCACTTTCAGTGACGTAGTTTTTCAGAGTAGCGATATCTTTGTAATCGATCTCTTTAACGCCTTCTGCAGAAAAACGGCAGTATTTACGGCGACGAAAATAACGTGACATAACACGATCTCCTAACGAATTTGTTCAATTTGTTGGGCATGCAACACCAGTTTGCTCTGGCCGTTGCGCTGCTGGTGTCGGTTTAAAAAGCCCTGCACCCGCACGGTGTCTCCCAACAATAAATGCTGAGTTTGTTGTGCCAAATCCCCACTGCAGACCACCTGAAGGCGAACATAACACTGACGATTTAACCCGGCTTCCTGCTGCTGGCTGCGGTGCTCAAGCACCAGACTCAACTGCGGGATACCGGCTGGACTTTCACTGCGCGCAGGCTGTCGGCAAATTTGCCCAGCACACACCAGTAAATTGTCCATCACCCCTTACTCTTCTGATGCTGCAGCCTGTTGCTCAGACTCACGCGGAGCACGCTCACGGCGCTCTTCACGAACCTTAGCCATAGGTGACGGCTCAACCACGGCACCGTTGGTACGCATGATCATGTTACGCAGCACAGCATCGTTGAAACGGAATGTCGTTTCCAGATCGTCGATCACGTTCTGTGGAGCTTCCACATTCATCAGCACGTAATGCGCTTTGTGCAGTTTTTCGATTGGGTAAGCCAGTTGACGGCGGCCCCAGTCTTCCAGGCGATGAACAGTACCACCGGCTTCAGTGATAGAGCCAGTGTAACGCTCGATCATGCCAGGGACCTGCTCGCTTTGATCCGGATGGACCATAAAAATAATTTCGTAATGACGCATTGCAGCTCCTTACGGTTAATTAGCCTCGGTCAGGCTCGGCCAGACCTGCATGGAGGCAAGGAACATGGGTAGTGGCCGAAGGGCGCGAATTATACTTAGGAACTGGGTAAATCACAAGCATTCTGTGCAGTGCTCCTGCTGGCGACTGTCATGCCACTGTCATACAGCAGCATTAGACTGTTGGTTTTTGTCCCGCAAGAAGATGGTGCCACCGAATGCCCCTGCCCGTTTTACAGCGCCTTCGACTGCCATTCTGGCTCTGCGCCCTGTTGCTGTTGTGGAGCTGCCAGAGTCTTCAGGCAGAGGAGCTAGCAGCAGCCGATGACTTCCCAACCCAACCGGTTCGTATTGTGGTCTACACCAGCCCTGGTGGTCTGATCGATTTAACAGCACGCCGTTTTGCCGAAATAGCACGCCGCTACAGCAATGGTGTCCCTTTTGTGGTGATTAACCGCCCCGGAGGCGGTGGCATCGTCGCATTTGAAGAAGCCTTGCAGCGCCCGGCTGATGGCTACACTTTACTGGCCGTTACCCGATCCAATATATCCAAAATGGTCGCCACCGGCCGGGAAGACTTAATTGAGCAACTCGACTGGCACTCCTACCTGATGCACAACCCTCATGTGCTCATTACCAACAGCACGAGCGGACTCGATAGCTGGCAAGCCTTGTATCAGGATGCCATCCAAAAAGGTGATCGTCAGTTGTGGCTGGGCGCCGATATTGGCGGTGTCAAACACGTGTCTGGCGTAAAAATGGCCAAGCAAGCCGGCATCAAAATGCGCTGGATCCCCTACAGCAGTGGCGGTCAGGCCATCGCTGCTTTACTGGGTAATATGGGAGATGCTTACCTGGGGAATCCGCGCGATGCCTTGGCCTCCAATGATTTAACCCTGGTTGCAGTCGCAGCCAGCGAACGCCTGGCCGAGTTTCCGGATGCGCCCACCTTCCATGAGCTTGGCATTCCAGGGTTGGAGCAGGAGCTGATTTGGCGCGGTTTTGCCCTGCGACAAGGGGTACCGGAATCCATTCGCCAATGGTACAGCCAGCTGATCTATCAGGTCAGTCAGGACCCAGACTGGCAAGCCAGTTGGGCCAATGAAGGGGTCAGCCTCCAGTACAAGGACAGCCAGGCCTTTCATCAACTGGTTGAGCGCGACACCAGGGAGTTTCAGTATTACCTGACCGAAATCGGCTTGTTGCGCCAGCCGGGTGAGCGCAGCAGCCTGCTTGCCGGTGTAGGCGAGCAGCAAGCCCGACAATTTTTTACCGCCAGCCTGCTGCTGATCAATGCAGTGCTGGCCCTGGTGTTGTTCCGCTCCTCCTGGCGTGCCCATGCCAGTGAGCTGATGATTCTATCCGGCATTACCTCACTGGCCTTGTTGTTTTACGGCATGACCACAAGTTTACCGCCACCATCCAGCGTCGATGTGGTTGGAGCCCAGGGCGTTCCCAGGCTGTGGATTTATCTTTTGCTGCCGCTGGCACTGTATCAGGTGGCGCTGATTTTACGGCACCCCAAAAAAAACCGGCTGCGAAAACGGCCCCGACTGCTGTTTCGCTTTCTAAGCGCCATGCTGTGCTATGTGCTGCTGATCCCCATCCTGGGTTACTGGCTGGCTTCCCTGTTGTACTTGCCAGCGGGTCTTTATTTGCTGAAATACCGTCAGCCCCGGGCCATGCTGCTGCTCACCGCCGGCTGGCTGTTGTTTTCGTACTGGGTGTTTCAGCGCTTGCTCTATGTCGATTTACCCAGTGGCCTGCTGGTGTAAGGCGCCGCTGTCAGCCTGTTTGGAGAAGGAGCTGTTGTGATTGAACATTTGCTGGCCGGTAGTTCGGCCGTGCTGTCCTGGTGGCCCCTGGCTGCCATTGTAGCTGGCTTGATGATTGGCATTGTGGTCGGCGCCATTCCTGGTTTATCGCCTTCCATGGGCGTTGCCCTGCTGGTCCCTTTCACCTACGGCATGTCACCGATGCTGGCGCTGATCCTGTTGCTGGCAATTTACATTGGAGCCAGCTATGGTGGCTCCATTACCGCCATTACCATCAATGCACCGGGGACAGCGTCCGCTGTGGTGACCGCCATCGATGGCCATGCCATGACCCGGCAAGGCCGGCCTGCCCGGGCTCTTGGTATTTCCATTGTCACCTCAGCGGTGGCCGGCATGCTGGGCACCCTGGTGTTGATGCTGTTCTCGCAACCGCTGGCCGCCATCGCTGTTACCTTTCACCCCGCAGAGTACTTTGCACTGGCGTTGTTTGGCCTGGCCACCATCTCCTCGCTGGCTGGTGCCAACTGGCTGAAAGCTTTTATT
>SKGJ01000321.1 GCA_007117525.1 Alkalimonas sp. | reverse complement strand
CCCGATCGGCAGGGCTCTGCTGTGTTTAAGCCAAGCGCAGTACTGCAGCGACCAGCTTCTCGATGCCGGCATTGGCCTCAGCGACCGATTGCGCCAACATATAGGCTGGGGTTGAGACTACCTTGGCTTGATGATCTATCACGATGTCCTGCACCTGGCAGTGCACATGCTGGGCTCCCATCTGCTCGATGGCAGTAGCGGTCGTGGCATCGGTGCCAATGGTCAGACTCACCGGGGCAGGATAGATCCGTGGGATTAAAGCTGGTGCAATGCAGATAAAACCAACCGGCTTGCCTGCGCTGGCAAAAGCGGCAAGTTTTTGCTGAAGCTCGGGTAGCACCGTGGCTTCGGTACCTTTAAAGGCAAAATCCGACAAATTTTTTGCTGCGCCAAAGCCGCCGGGCAAGATCACTGCATCAAAGTCGGCTACCTGCAATTCGGTTAAGGGAGCAATGGCTCCCCGGGCAATACGGGCAGCTTCTGTTAGGACGTTACGCTGTTCAGGCATTTCGTCCCCAGTTCTGTGATTGATCACATGGTGCTGCAGACAATCCGGTGCAAAGCACTGGTAGCTGGCCTGTTGCAGCTCCAAATGCAATAAGGTGAGCACGGATTCATGGATCTCTGCACCGTCATACACACCACAGCCACTTAAGATAACAGCAACTTTTTTCATCATCGACTCCTTCTCAAACCGTTGTCTGGATTAGCTTATAGCAAAGCATTCTTAAAGCGGTTTTTTTAAGCTAAAAACATTTAAAAAAATGACTGGCCTCATGCTGGTTCTGTGATAGTCTACACAACCGCTGACATTACGTCCGCTGGTTTTTTTCTGAGCGAAACCCTAGGAAGCCAGAAAATTTTCCACACAATGGAATAATAAAAACAACAAAGGCCACAGCAGTTTCTTCCTTTGTATAAATTAAGTATAAACAACCACTTAGCCGATTTGGGTAAAGCTCATCTTGGTCCTTTCTGATGCGCGCCGATTATTCTTTGCACAAAGTTATCCACAGCTTGATGGTCGGTGTTGTTAGCCAACCAGCTAGGCCCTTGGTACTGCCTGTAGTATGATTCCTGCTTGAAACCCACTTTGCAAACCAACAGGATGATTATGGCTGCTGATCCGACCTCGCCCCTTGTTCTTGTCGATGGCTCTTCCTATTTATTCAGGGCATACCATGCACCACCACATTTAACCAATTCCCGTGGTGAGGCGACTGGCGCGATTTATGGGGTTGTCAATATGCTGAAAAGCCTGTTGAAGCGCTATCGTCCTGAGCAGATGGCAGTGGTGTTTGATGCCAAAGGGCCGACCTTTCGCAACGACTTGTATGCTGAGTACAAAGCGCATCGCCCTCCTATGCCAGAAGACTTACGCAGCCAAATCGAGCCATTGCACCGAATTATTGAAGCCATGGGCCTGCCACTGCTTTGCGTCCCGGGTGTAGAGGCGGATGATGTAATTGGTACTCTGGCAAGGGCTGCCAGTGCAGCGGGTCGCGAGACCGTGATTTCGACCGGCGATAAAGACATGGCGCAGCTGGTGGATCAGTATGTCACCCTGATCAACACCATGACCGATACGGTGCTGGATAGCGCAGGGGTTGAAGCCAAGTTTGGTGTACCACCAAGGCTTATCATTGATTACCTGGCCCTGGTCGGCGACAAGTCCGACAACATTCCGGGGTTGCCCGGTGTCGGTGAAAAAACCGCGATGGCCATGCTGCAGGGCATTGGCGGAGTTGATGACTTATTTGCCAAAGCCGATCAATTGGCGACGCTCAATTTCCGCGGTGCCAAAAGCATGGCGGACAAGCTGATGGCCCACCGGCAACAGGTGGAGTTATCCTATCAGCTTGCCACCATTAAGACCGATGTTGAACTGCCCTATCAACTCGATGACCTGACCATCCAACCGGTAGCTACGGCAACACTTGAGCAGCTGTACCGGGAGTGTGAGTTCAATCGTTGGTTAAAAGAGTTGCTGGTGGCCGAGCCGGCAAAAGCCGACAGCGATGCAACCGAGCTGGAGCAAGCCAAACCGGAACAAGACGACGCGGCCAACAGTAAGCTGGATAGCAGTGGGTATCTGACGGTGTTGACCGAGGATGATTTTCAGCGGCTGCTGCAGGTCATCACGACAAGCGAGCTGACCGCGCTGGATACGGAAACCACCAGTCTGGATTACATGGAGGCCGAGCTGGTTGGTTTGTCCTTTGCGACAGCGCCGGGTCAAGCCTGGTACCTACCAGTGGCGCACGATTATGCCGGGGCCCCCGAGCAATTGGATCGCGACTGGGTGCTGGCTCAGCTAACACCCTGGCTGGAAGATGAGGCCAAGGCCAAAGTTGGCCAAAATCTGAAATACGACCAAAGTGTGCTGGCAAGATACGGCATCGCTTTGCAGGGCATTGCCTTTGATACCATGCTGGAGTCCTATGTACTGAACAGTGTCGGCTCCCGCCACGATATGGATAATCTGGCCCTGAAGTACCTGGGCCATAATACCGTCAGTTTTACCGATATCGCTGGCAAAGGGGTGAAACAGCTTCGTTTTAATCAGATTGCGTTGGAAACCGCCAGCCATTACGCTGCCGAAGATGCCGATGTGACACTGCGGTTGCATCAAACTCTCTGGCCACAGCTGCAGCAAACGCCATCGCTGGTTCAGGTGTTGCAGACCATCGAAATGCCGCTGGTGCCTATTTTATCGTCGATGGAACGGCACGGTGTGCTGATCGATGCCAGCTTGCTGCAGCAGCAAAGCAGTGAATTGGGCAAACGCCTGCTGGAGCTGGAGCAGCAAGCGCACCAACTGGCCGGGCAAGTCTTTAATCTGGCATCGCCGAAACAATTGCAACAAATTTTGTTTGAGCAACAAGGGTTGCCGGTGCTGAAAAAAACGCCTAAAGGCACCCCATCGACCGCAGAAGAAGTGTTGCAGGAGTTGGCGCATGAATACGAGTTGCCGCGTTTGTTGATGGAACACCGCACGCTGAGTAAGCTGAAATCGACCTACACCGATAAATTACCGGGCATGATGAAAACGTCTGGCCGGGTCCATACCTCTTACCATCAGGCGGTTGCCGCTACTGGCCGCCTGAGCTCGACCGAGCCGAATCTGCAGAATATTCCAATCCGCAGTGAGGAGGGGCGTCGGATCCGACAAGCCTTTGTCGCGCCGAAGGGGAAGAAAATTCTCGCCATTGATTACTCGCAAATTGAACTGCGTATCATGGCGCATTTGTCGGGTGATCAAGCTTTGTTGGATGCTTTTGCTGCTGGCCTGGATATTCACAAAGCCACAGCAGCGGAGGTCTTTGGGGTGGCGCTGGATGAAGTCACATCCGAGCAGCGGCGACGGGCCAAGGCGGTGAATTTTGGTCTGATTTACGGCATGTCGGCCTTTGGGTTGGCGCGTCAGCTCGATATCAGCCGACAAGAAGCCCAACAGTATGTGGATCGTTATTTCGAGCGCTTCCCTGGAGTTTTGGCCTATATGGAAGGCACCCGCCAAAAAGCCCATGAACAAGGCTATGTTGAAACCATTTTTGGCCGGCGCCTCTATTTGCCCGAAATTAATGCCCGCAATATGGCCCGCAAAAAAGCAGCCGAACGGGCGGCCATTAATGCGCCAATGCAAGGGACGGCTGCCGATATCATTAAGCTTGCAATGATTGACGTGGCTGCATTTTTGCAACAGCGCAGCGACTTGCAGGCGGTGATGATCATGCAGGTGCATGATGAACTGGTTTTTGAAGTGGCTAGCGATCAGGTAGAAAAGGCGGCAGCAGAATTGGCAGCGGTGATGGAACAAGCTGCGGAGCTGAATGTGCCTTTGCTGGCTGAAGCCGGTTTCGGCGACAATTGGCAACAAGCGCATTAGGCGCCAGGTTGGTTTTAGTAGTAATAAAATTACCTGAAAGGCAGTAAATCTGCCGAAAGTGGAAATTTTGTAGTTTTCTTACCAAATGTGCTTGATTTTTTAGCAGCAGCCGCTAGACTAGAAATTGTAGGGTACAGAGGTAAGATGTTCTATCTTTCAGCGTCAGAGCTTTGGTTCTGTAGTCGAAAGTAGGCTTACTTTTTTAATCGCCCCACTGCATTGCAGTGGGGCGTTTTTTTTGCGGCTGACAGATGGGTTATTTTTTAGAGTAAATACTTCAAACGAAGTTTTTTTTGTAGTATTATTACATTGTCTCGTTAGGAGACACCCTGTTGATTTGAACTAATAGCTTCTCCCCGTTTGCTATGCCGGCCTCCATTGTGAGGCCGTTTTTTTTAAGGGTGAAACCAACGGCTCAATGCTTGTTCAAGCTCAGGAAGACCTTGTTTGGATAATGAGCTAAACGCCTGTACCTGGACATCCCCCATAAAAGCCAGCACCGCCTCTGAGACTTGCAGTACCGTTTTCTTTCTGGGGCCCGGGCTCAATTTATCGGCTTTGGTCAACAGGATGCGAACAGGCAGCTGACTGGCGACCGCCCAGTGGATCAGATCCTGATCCAAATCCTTTAATGGATGACGAATATCCATCAGCACGACCAGTCCTTTTAAACTTTGGCGCTTTTGCAAGTACTCACTGAGCGAACGTTGCCATTTTTCTTTAACCGCCAGGGGTACTTTGGCAAAGCCGTAGCCGGGCAAGTCAATCAAGCGCTGTTGGTCGGTCAATTGAAACACATTGATCAATTGAGTGCGGCCTGGAGTTTTACTGGTGCGTGCCAGGCTCTTCTGCCGGGTCAGGGTGTTCAAGGCGCTGGATTTACCAGCATTGGAGCGGCCAGCGAATGCGACTTCAATGCCGTCATCGGCTGGCAGGGCTCGAATATCCGGCGCACTGGTGAAAAAACGAGCCTGTTGATAATTGATAATTTGAGTGCTCACAGCGGACTCCCATAGCAAGCCGTATATAAGGCTAAGACGATTCAGATAGTGTATTGTAACGGATCGAATGGATCGGAAGAAGTAAATGCTGTGCAGATGGGATTTTATCTTAGACAGAATCGTGTAAAATAAGCAGCGGAAATGAACAATAACCCGGTGCCACCCAGCTGGCGACCCTATGCGGACAGAGACGGAAACAACATGAAAAGACTTGTACTGCCACTTACGCTGCTATTCAGCATGATTGGGGCGGCCCACGCATTTGATGGTGATGCAGAGGCCGGAAGGGAAAAAGCAGCTACTTGTGCGGCCTGCCATGGCCCGGATGGCAACAGCCCGATGGATATTTATCCAAAGATTGCTGGCCAGCATGCCGAGTATCTGTACAAGCAATTGAAAGATTACCAGCTGGGTATGCAGACCGGTGGCGAGCGTGGCCGCAACAATGCAGTGATGTTTGGCATGGTTGCCGGTTTGTCGGATCAGGACATGCGTGATTTGGCGGCATTTTACGCCTCGCAGAGCATGTCACCGGGCACCACGCCGGAGCATGCGTTGGAGCGGGGCCAGCAATTGTATCGCGGTGGTGATGCCGAGCGTGGTATTCCAGCTTGCATCGCCTGTCACGGCCCGCGTGGTGCGGGTACCAGCTTGTCTGGCTTTCCTCGTATCTCCTTTCAGCATGCACCTTACCTGATAGAGACGATGAAAGAGTTCCGCAGTGGTGAACGCGCCAACGATATGAATGGCATGATGCGGGATATTGCTCGCAAAATGACCGATGAAGACATTGAAATGGTCTCACTCTATCTGGGTGGTTTGCACTAAAATCGCCAAAGAGTTCCGTAAAAAACCAGCCAACCGGCTGGTTTTTTTGTCACTTTAACGTGCGCGTTGTGAGATATATCTCACAAACTCTGTGGGATATTCGCCATATACAGGATGGTTCTTGTTAAGGCTGCCTGCATGCACATGCATTCAATTTATTGATTATTCAGGCAATAGTGAATAACAGGTCAGGAATTGTGGGTTTTTTTCCATCAAGGGGTTGTTATCTGCTCAGATTGGCGTAAATTAACACTTCGTTACATGAGTAACGCGTCGAAAAAACGGAACTAAGGCACGGAAAGCTTAGCAAGTGCGACGACGGATTCAACATCGCTGCGATGTTCGTGCGCTATTGAAGGACGACTTAAAAAGCATCAGGACGAGCACCAACAATAAAAGCTGCAAAGGGATATTTGATAACAACATCAGGACTATTTCGGACGCGCTGTCCAACCAAGTCATTATGACTGCAGCAGATGATAGAAGTGTCCATGACTGACACCTAGCAGAGGCGATAAGGCAACTTATCGCCTTTTCTTTATGCTGTGAGCTTGGACAGCTGCTCGCAAGCCATCCGTTGTGTTAAAATACTCCACAATCAACCGTTGTCTGCCAGGCGATGCCATGGTGACACCAAGCAGGTAGCTAAACATGACTCGACGTAAGAAAACCCGCAACAGTGGCGAAAATGGGCCGCGCTTTTTACCTGCCGCAGAAGTACGAAAACTGCGGGAGCGCAAAGAGGAAGGGAAAAAGTCCGGCGCCGGCGGCAAGGCAGGGCAGCGTAATTCGCAATTGCTGCGCAAACAGGCTGAGAACTCCGGCAGCCCGCGGGACAAAGATCCCAGAGTGGGCAGTAAAAAGCCGATCCCACTGTTGCCAGAATCTGGCCAGGGCGGTGATTCCACGCTGAAGCCGGTACAACCTAAAGCTTCGCTTACCAAGGCGGTCGCCTCGGCCTTGTTGACACCGGAACAGGAGTTGGCGCAGCTGGAGCAAGACAGCCGTTTGCAGCAGTTGCTGGAGCGGGTGGAAAAGGATGAGGTGCTGACCGGCAAAGATGCCAAGTATTTTAATCGCATGACCGAGCGTT
>SKGJ01000275.1 GCA_007117525.1 Alkalimonas sp. | reverse complement strand
ACCTTTAAAATGCCGGTGTATCCGACACGTCGCTCAGCTTCGTTCCCGCAGTATTTTTACGATGCGACCAAAGAAATTGCCACCAAAGCAGAGCTGATTGAAGGTGGTAACGGCTTGGCCAATGCGGCCATTGGTATTCCTTTCCCAATCCCAAGCAACGGTCTGGAAGCCATTTGGAATCATATTGTGCGTTACCGCGGCGTATCAGCAACCCGAAACGGTGGTCAGGCAGCTCCGACCGCCAGCGGTGCCTACACTTTTATCGGTTTCGACGAACAGATCATGTTTAAGTACTCCCATCCGGATGCAACCCCTGAAAACCTGATGGCAGAGAACATTCTGTTTAAGTTCAAGCAAAGCGTGACCTCACCTGCCCGTCTGGCCGGTACTGCCTTGCTGGTACACGAAACCATGGATCAGGTTGCTACACCACGTCAGGCCTGGACTTACAACACTGGGCAGCGTCGCGTGCGTCGTGCTCCTAACGTTGCCTACGATGCACCAGGCACAGCGTCGGATGGCCTGCGGACCACCGATGACTTCGATATGTTCAACGGCTCGCCGGATCGCTACAACTGGGAGCTGAAGGGCAAAAAAGAGATGTACATCCCGTACAACAGCTACAAGCTGCACAGTAACGAGCTGAAGTACAGCGACATTCTGATGCCAGGTCACATCAATCCAGAGCACACCCGTTACGAGCTGCACCGGGTCTGGGTAGTCGAAGCGACTTTGAAAGATGGCATGCGTCATGTGTATGGCAAGCGGGTGTTCTACATCGATGAAGACAGCTGGCAAATCCACGTCGCCGACTTGTACGACAACCGTGGCGATCTGTATCGGGTGGCGATGGCGCATGGCCTGAACTACTACGAAGTCCCAACGCACTGGAGTACACTGGAAGTTTTCCATGACCTGAATTCGCGTCGTTACATTGCGCTGGGTCTGGACAACGAGCACCCAATGTACGATTTCTCTGTCACCTTAAGTGACAGTGATTTCACACCAGCTGCTTTGCGTCGTGAAGGCGTGCGTTAATTCACCCCAACACGCTTTGAAAACGGCTGAGTTTCTCAGCCGTTTTGCAATTTAACCCGAGAACAAGTCCGATGAAATTTGCCTGCAGTATTTCCATTGCCTTGGGCGCTTTGTTGTTCATCAGCGCTCCGGCAATGGGCACCAGCTCAGAGGTGTCACCAAAAAGCGCCGTGATGGCGCCTCTGGCGGCACAGTCCCTGCTTACCGACATCCAGCGCTTGCCTTCCAATCGCCTGGTGGCTGTTGGTGAGCGTGGCCATATTCTGTTCAGCGACGATGGGCAGCACTGGCAGCAAGCCCAGGTACCGGTGCGCGCCAGTTTAAATGCACTGTATTTTGTGGATGAACAGCATGGCTGGGCGGTGGGGCATGATGCCACCATTTTGTACAGTTCAGATGGGGGGGAGCATTGGCAGTTGCAGCAATTTTTGCCTGAGCTCGACAAGCCGTTGCTGGATGTGCTGTTCGAAAACAGGCTGCATGGCATTGCCGTTGGCGCCTATGGTTTGATGTATCGAACCGAGGATGGTGGTCAGAGCTGGCAGGTAGAGTTTCATTTGGAGTTGCTCGATGAAGAGGAGCAAGACTATCTGCTTGAATTGAAGGACGACGACCCTGAGCTCTATGCCATCGAGCTGACAGCCATTCTGCCGCATTTTAACCGGGTGTATCAGGCCGACGGTCAGCTGCTGATGGTGGGTGAAGCCGGCTTTATGGGCATCAGTGACGACTTTGGGCGTCATTGGGAGTTGTTGGAGCCTTTTTACCACGGGTCCTTGTTTGATGTGGCGGTAACGACTGAGGGGCATTGGTTGGCGGTTGGGTTACGCGGTCATGTGTTTTTATCCGATGATGAAGGCGACAGCTGGCAGGCGATGGTGCTGGACTCTCAGGCAACCATTAACAGCGTCATTGTGCAGCCAGAAGCCATTTACCTGACTGGCAATGCCGGTTTATGGGCGGTGAGCACCGATCAGGGGCAAACCTTTCGCTTTAGCACCGAAGTGGAGGGGCGGGCCATCGTCAATGCCGTGCCTTTTCAGCAGCAGATGATCCTGGCAACCGAGCTTGGGATCCGACAGTTACCGCAACAGAAGTCAGACTAAGCCATGAGTTTAAATCGATTCGTAAATAAATTTGAGTATGCCTTGTTTCGCCACCGTCTGGTGGTGTTGGCGATTTTTGCCCTGGCGACTTTCTTCCTGTTGTTTAAAGCCACCCAAATTCAGCTGGACGCCGGTTTTAGCAAAAATATCCCGCTCAAGCATGAGTACATGCAAACCTACATGCAGCATGAGCAGGATTTTGGTGGCGCCAACAACATTCTGGTGTCGATGTGCGACGCCAGTGGCGATATCTTTAATGCCAACTTCTTTGAGACGTTGCGTCAGGCGCACGATCAGTTGTACTACATTCCCGGCGTCAACCGGGTGCAGGTGCGTTCCCTGTTCAGTCCCAGTACCCGTTTTGTGGAAGTGGTTGAAGATGGCTTTGCCGGCGGCCCGGTGATCCCGGCCGACTTTGTACCGGATCGACGCGGTCTGGCCCGGGTGCGTGAAAATGTTGAAAAAGCGGGTATTGTGGGCCGGATGGTTGCCGATGATTACAGTTGTGCCATGATCAATGCGCAATTGCTGGAAATCGACCCTTCGACCAATGAGCGGCTGGATACCATTCAGTTTGCCGCCACCTTGGAAGACAAAATCCGTGGTCAGTTCGAAAGCGACCAAATCAGTGTGCATATCATTGGCTTTGCCAAGATGGTGGGCGATGTTGCCGAGGGGGCCAAAGGCGTTTTGGTGTTTTTTGCCATTGCCATAGCTATTACGTCGCTGATGGTGTTCTTCTTTTCACGCTCTTTGATGTTGACGGTCTTGCCGATTGCCTGCTCCTTGATTGCTGTGGTCTGGCAGGTCGGCTTGCTCTCGGTGATTGGCTTTGGCATCGATCCGATGTCGATTCTGGTGCCATTTCTGGTCTTTGCCATCGGGGTCAGTCATGGTGTGCAGATGATCAACTCGACCGGCAAGCGGGTGGCATCGGGGCTGGATGCCAAGACCGCCGCTCAGGCCAGCTTCCGTAAGTTGCTGGTGCCGGGTGGTGTTGCCTTACTGTCCGATACCGTTGGCTTTTTAACCTTGTTGATCATTGAAATCGGTGTCATCCGCGAGCTGGCCATTACCGCAAGTCTGGGTGTGGCAGTCATTATTCTGACCAACCTGATTTTGCTGCCGGTACTGATGTCCTATGCGCGTTTTAGCAAGGCCTATCAGCAACGGGCAGCAGCCGGTAATCCAATCGCCGACAAAATCTGGTACCGCTTATCGGCGGTAGCAACCAAGCCAGTTGCGGCTGTGGTGCTGGTGGTAACGGCGCTGTTGTTTATTGCTGCGACCATACAAAGCCAACACCTGAAGATTGGTGACTTGCATGCCGGAGCGCCAGCCCTGCATGAGCATTCCCGCTACAATCAGGATACCTTCCTGATCACCGAGCGCTTTGCCATTTCGGTCGACTTTATCAATGTGATGGTGGAAACCGTGCCCAATGCCTGCACCCATCACGACATTATGGAGCGGATTGATCAGTTCCAGTGGCAGATGCTGAATGTCCCCGGGGTGCAGTCGGCCGTGTCGTTGGCTTCTGTAGCCAAAACCATCAATGCCGGCTTTAACGAAGGCAATGTGAAATGGCGGGTGTTGCCACGAACCACGCAAAGCCTGGTGCAGGCATCGGCCCAGATTGAAACCGCCAGCGGTTTGCTCAACCGTGATTGTTCGGTGATGCCGGTGATCCTGTTCTTAGAAGATCACCGGGCGGAAACTCTGGCCCGGGTAGTGCAGGCTGCCAAAGATTACGGTCAAGAGTTGGGGGATGAAGATACCCGCTTTATGCTGGCTTCCGGCCCGGCGGGTGTAATGGCTGCAACCAACGAAGCGGTTTCTGAAGCCCAGCGGCCGATGATGCTTTATGTCTATGGTGCGGTCATTATTCTTTGTTTGCTCAGCTTCCGCTCAGCCCGTGCAACGGCTTCGGTGGTGATCCCGCTCTTTGTGGTCTCGACCATGGCGATGGCATTGATGACCTTGCTGCAAATTGGTCTGACGGTATCCACCTTGCCGGTGATTGCGCTGGGGGTTGGTATCGGGGTTGATTACGGCATCTACATTGTCTCCAGCATGAGTCAGATGCTAAAAGACAGAGTGCCGATGCGTGAGGCCTATTACGAGGCGCTGAAAGAGCGGGGCAGTGCCGTGCTCTTCACCGGCATTACCCTGGCGATTGGGGTCAGTACCTGGGTATTCTCGGCGCTGAAGTTCCAAGTCGACATGGGCATTTTGCTGACCTTTATGTTCCTGGTGAACATGCTGGGCGCCATTTTGGTGCTACCCGCTTTGGCCGCTTTTTTCTGGCCGAAGAATATACCCAAGTAACCTCAAGATACTGAAACTCATATCTTGATGCCCCTTGGGTATAAATAATGCAAAAAAAGTTTATGCATGACTAAACATGAAAATGGCCGAAAGGCCATTTTCTATTTAGGGGAGTTGCATAAGTTGTCACCAGGCCTTGCCATCACTGGTTGCACCAGTCTAAAACACTGAAATAAAGCTCGAAAATGGCTACAATAGTGACTACACTTCGCAGCTAACGCGCGCAATGGTGCGACGTTGAATCATGCCCTTAGCGTCATGACGTCAAGAAAGGATATGAAAATGGCACTGATAGATGGTCAACCCTCTGTACTACTACAAAACGTAAAAAAACTGATTCAGCAAAAAGTAAAAGAGCAGCCGGCTTTGGTCGAAAAATTCGCTGCTATCCTCTATGGCAGCATCGCCTCTGAAGATCTGATTGGCCGCAACGACAGCGACCTCTACGGTGCTGCCCTGAGTCTGTGGAAAACTTTCAACAACCAGCAAAAAGATGGCGCTGTGATTCGGGTGTTTAACCCTGAGATTAGCCGGCATGGCTGGGAGTCCAAGCACACCATCGTCGAGATCGTGGTGCACGACATGCCATTTTTGGTCGACTCGGTGCGGATGGCACTGAGCCGGCAAAATATCTCGGCACACTTTTTTGTCCACCTGCCATTGCAAGCCAAGCGCTCAGAGCAAGGCAGCATCGAAGATTTCGACAAATTAGGCGCTAAAAGCAAAGCCGATACCCGCCAGACCGTGTTTCATATCGAAATTGACCGTCAGACCGACAAAGCTGCCATCGACGCTTTAACCGATGAGCTGCACTCAGTGATGGAAGACGTCAGCCTGTCGGTGCAAGACTGGCAGCAGGTGCGCGAAAAGCTGAAAAGCGTGATTGCTGCTTTACCCAGCGACAAGTTGCAGCATCAACAGCGTAAAGACCACATCGACTTCCTGAACTGGCTGGTGAAAGACAACTTCACCTTCCTGGGTTACCGCGAGTACAAGATCAAGCCGGTTAAAGGCGATTACCGCATTGAAGGGGTTGCCAATACCGCACTGGGCTTAATGCGTCGTGCCGATGCCAAAGATCTGATGTTGTCTGAGCTGCCAGAAAATGCCCGCCACCAGGCACTGGATGACTCCTTGTTGATTTTGACCAAGACCAACCACAAATCCCGGGTCCATCGGCCAGCGTACATCGATTACGTCGGTGTTAAGCAGTTCAACGACAAAGGTGAGGTTGTTGGCGAGCATCGCTTTATTGGTCTGTATTCAGCCACCCTGTACAACAACAGTGCCGCCGATATCCCTTTGCTGAAGTCCAAGTTGGCCGAGGTGATGGCCATGTCGGAATTCACGCCGGGTACTCACGCTTACAAAGCCTTGCTGAATATTCTGGAAACCTACCCCCGGGATGAGCTGATCCAGGCAAGCCCAGACGATTTACTGGATGTGGCCACCGGGGTGTTGCAAATGCAAGAGCGCGACATGACCCGGGTCTTTATGCGCAAAGACACCTTTGGCCGCTTCGTTTCGGCCATGGTCTATGTCCCGCGAGAGCGTTACAACACCCAATTACGTCGGGAAACCCAACAGATCTTCCAGCAGTTTCTGAAAACCGATGAGCCGGTTGAGTTTACCACCTTCTTCTCCGAGTCGGTGTTGGCCCGTACCCACTACATCATCCGTATCCACGATAGTCATGTTGAGCTGAATGTGAAAGAAATCGAACGCAATCTGATCGAAGCGGCCCGTACCTGGGAAGACAAACTGGAGTCTGCACTGGTCGGTGTCTATGGCGAAGCCAAAGGCCGTGAGTTAGCCCGCAAATACGTCAATGCCTTCCCGCGTGGCTACAAAGAAGAAATGCTGCCAAACGATGCCCTGGTCGATATCGGCAAGCTCGAATCGCTGAACGACGAGCATACGCTGGAAATGCTGTTTTATCAGCCGCAGGAAGAAAAGGCCAACAGCAAAGCGGTTCGGTTGAACCTGTTCCATAAAGACAAACCCATCCATTTATCCGATGTGCTGCCGATGCTGGAAAACTTTGGCCTGCGGGTCATTGGTGAAACCCCTTACCCGGTGAAATCTCCCGATGGCGCTGTCAGCTGGATCCTGAACTTCACCATGGAGCTGAACTGCGAACTGCTGAATGAATTCGAGCAGGCTCAGCAAGACTTCCAAAGCTCCTTTGCCAAAGTCTGGGCCGGTCAGCTGGAAGACGATGGCTTTAACCGTCTGATCCTGGCGGCTGGTTTGTCCGGGCGCGAAGCCGCCTTGCTGCGTGCCATTGCCAAGTACAAGCGCCAAATTGGCGGTACTTTCAGCCAGAACTACATCGAAACCACCTT
>SKGJ01000146.1 GCA_007117525.1 Alkalimonas sp. | reverse complement strand
GGACGCTTTGCTGATCGATCATCAGGCTGCGCTTTATGCGCCGGCCACCGGATTGCTGCATGCCGCGCCAGTTTTTAAAGGGATCGGTCATAAAACGGCGGGTTGGGATGGTGGTGATGGTACGGTCCCAGTTCTGGATTTTCACCGTATGGAGTGCAATGTCAATCACATCACCATCAGCATTCAGCTGTGGCATCTCGACCCAGTCACCGACCCGGATCACATCGTTGGAAGCAATCTGCACACTGGCTACCACCGATAAAATGGTGTCCTGAAAAATCAGCAACAGCACCGCCATCATGGCGCCCATGCCCGATAGCAAGATCAGCGGCGAGCGGTCAATCAGCATCGCCACCATCAGCACAAAGGCGACGGTGTAGACAATGATTTTCAGCAGCTGCATGTAGCCTTTAATCGGCTTGGTTTTTGAATCGGGCCGGCGCTCGTACAGGCTGTTGACCATGGTCAGCACATTGCTGAGCGACATGGCGATGGTCAGCACAATAAAGGCATTGCTGACATTGCGCACCACTTCCACCACCAGATGCGGCAAGCCTTCAATTAAGCCAACCCCGGCTGCCAGCACCAGCGCCGGCACCACATTGGCCAGGCGGGCAATGATGCCAAAATCCTGCTGCAGTGCATTCTGAGCAAAAGGGGTGGCATTAAAGGCTTTAGAGACAGCCCGTACCAGAATGTTTTTGGTCAGCCAGTTGGCCAGCCAGGACAGCAGCACCAGCAGCAGCAAGCTGCCAGCCATAAAGAGCTCGGGGGAGAGTTCGCGCCAGTGATCCAGGGTTGCAAGCCAGTCGCTCATGGTCGTTCTTTAAAAAAGAAGAAGATGCAACTAGTGTAACCTATCCTTGAGGGTGAAAACATCATGGGATTGGAGCAAGCACAGCGATGAGCCTTGGCTTGCTCTGGTCTGCACCAGCTGTTGCTTATAAGTGGCAATCCAGCCTCATGCTGCACTCGGCACTACCGTCCTTGTCGGGCAAACCGCAGCGCTGTTCGGTAGCGCACTGATAGGGCTTTGGGTTCTCACTGAGCCAACCATGCAGCCATGTTGATACGCCAGTATTGAATCGGCTGCCCAAATGATGATTGAGCTCGACCCGAGCTGCAGTGTCACCACGAAAAATTCGGCCAGCAAGCGGCTGACAGCCGCTGTCTTGTTCGATGCAAAGCTCAAACTCATGCTCTGACACTTGCAGCAGCACCATCATCGGCGCTTGCTGATTCAGCCGTAGCAACTCTCTGAATTCTGCTTTGCTCTGGCTGCTTTTGGCCATGTTCTGAAGCTCCAGCATCGGGCTTATCTTGACCAAGTCATCTTGATCATAGTTGGGTGCCGGACGGGCTTCGCCACAGGAGTCATCCTCTTCGTTGCAGTAACGGTAACCAAAAAATGCATCTGCAATCAGGGCCGACCTGAAGTCCCACAGTGTCGCATTGAGAAAGCTTTCCCTGTCCTCAAGGCAGTCGGAGTGGCAAAAAAGTCGGAAATTTAAGTCCAGTTGAACAAGGCCAGGGGATTGAGGCGATACCTTTGAAATGACATGCCAAGTCACATCTTGTGGTTCGTTGTACCTGTCACGAAAATGTTTTGTCAGAGTAGCGTACCGGTACTCCGCAGCACAGGAGCCGCTGATATGGTTCAGATAATTCAGGCATGGGTTTGCAACTGCTTTGAAAGAAAACAGCATTAAAATGGCGAACAGAAACCAAAGAATGCGATGCATGTTGAAGTCTCCCTAAACGTTCAGGCTGTAGCATGACTGATCTAAATGTATATATAAAGTTTTAAATGTCAAATAAATAAGTTATTTTATTGTCGCTGGAGAGCTTGACTTGGATTTTTGATGCACCAGTTGAAATGGCAGTTGCTCTGATTCCAACCAGCGCAGCGTTTCTTGACGGATTTCTGGCCAGGGATGCAGCAGGGACTCGTGGAATTGATAAGGAAGTTGAATATGCGTGAAAGACGCGCCGGCCTCAAGACTGGCAGGCGGGGAAATCCAGTCGAGCTCGCCACTAATCACCAATAATGGCGTAGGCAGCCTGCTGGCGCTGTGGTTGAAATTCAGCTGTTCTGCGGTCAGTTGACTTTTGCTCAGGATATTGGCAAGCGCCTGCTCAATGGCAGCTTCTGGCAGTAAACGCAGCAGCACTCTGCGTTGCCGGGCTCGCTCAAACACCGCTTTGCCGGTGGCCTGAAAATCTTGCATCGGAGCAATGGCAATGGCGCCTAGTACCTTTTGATGCTGGCTAATGAAAGGCTCCAGGCTGCTGGCACCCATTGAGAAGCCAAGCAAGAGTACGGGGCGATCCGGGTAGCGCGTCGAGAGTGCCAGAGCCAGTTGGCTGGCATAGCCCTGACCAAAATCGAATGGGGTTTGGTAGGTTGGCCCATCGGCGATGATGGGGAAAAATCCCAGATCATTTAGCCAGCTGGCATAAAAAACCATGTCTGTCGCATGCATGCTGTAGCCGGGAAAAATCACTGCCAATGGCGCCTGATCTGGTGGGGCTTTCAAGCTAAAGGTGATTTGGTCTGTAAGCTGCATACCCTCTTTATCTAAGTTTAACTCCATGTTTGAAGCAAAGCTTGCTATCCGCTCAGTCACATCCAGATCAAAGTAACGCAGGCAAGGCTCAGAGCTATGTGGGCTATCTGGATGGCAAAAGCGCTGTTGCTGGAAAATATGTTCAAGCACGAATGGCTGCATCATTGGTGCCTCCTGAGCCTGGGTAAGTTTGTGTTCAAGCAGAGACGAGCAAGCCAGCAATTGGCTCATCAAGCCAACAATAAAAATAATACGAATATAAAACATATGCTTACTCAAGGGAGGCAGGGGCTTGCTCGGTCGCAATCTATTCGCTAATGTCAATGGATGCGTCATTTTCAAACCACAAGGTTAAGGTATTGTCGCCCAGCTCGATGGCACTGTATAGATCCAGCAAATCGCTGCCCACAATGATATCGCACTGCATAAAACCATCGTGCGGCAGTACCCTGACTTTACGTTGCGCTCCTAAAATGGGCAGCAGCACCCGGCGGGGGAATGCACTCACCTCCTCTTCCGGCTCTAACCGTGACGCCAGGTAACGGGGGGTGAGCTGGTAGCGCTCACGATAACGGCGGGTGATGTACGACAGCGGGCTGCCCGTATCCAGGCAAAGGTTTAACCGTACCTGATGATCCATCTGCTGAAATACCACAAAGCCATTCTGAAACACATAGGGGACGCTAACGCTGTAATTCATCGCGCCCTGATCACGTATTAGCTTCGCTTGCTGCGCCACCAGCGCAGGCAGGCCAATCACCTGCTCGGTTTGGCCGTCTTTGCGCCATAGCACGCCCAGGCCATCCTCGAACCGGCAGCGCTGCAAGGGCACTGTTTGACCTGCCAGGGTAGTGACCAGCTGCTCACCGCTGAGCTCACAATCTGTATCGCCCGGCCAGACATTTAAACCGGCACCGGTATCGGCTACCTGCTGTTGTGAGTTACGAAAGCGGCCATCCTGAGCCAGCAGGTAATCGACTTTATTGGCCAGTGGCAAGGGGGTGGAAGACAAAAGTTTGGTATCTTCCAGCCAGGCCGACAGCCGTGGCTGCAACGCCTTGGCAGACTCAGGCAAGCTAAGCCCGATCCATGAAACTTCCGCTAAACTCAGCTGCCGCCAGAACAGGGTATCCATCACCAGGGCCGCGCAAGTTTGCTGCACTTCGGCATCATTGGCCAAGGCTTCACAGGCACTAAACGGATTGCCGCTATCCGATGGTTGCAGCCACAAGGTACGCAGCAGCGTCTCGAAGCCGGTGAATGCGTCTGCATCGTTGGGTGCTTCAACAAACAGGGTGCTAAAGTCATAATCCAGCAGTCGCTGTTTAAAAGCATGCACCGGCAGGACTTTATCGGGGTTGCAGGCAGGTATGCGGGCAATCAGATCGTTAAAACCCTGGCCTGGCTCTGCCAATGACGTTAGTTCGTAAAAAGCGTAAATAGGCGCTAAGTGTGGATCCTGGTGCAATGATTGCAAATAACGAAGCATCTTGCCACTTCGACTCTTAATCGCGTTCTTACGCTGCTTATTATGCTCCGACCATTGCTTTAGCCATTGACGCTCAGTGCGCTGTCGCTGGCAGAACGTTTTATCAAAGTCATAGCTTTCATTAAAACCACCAAGATCAAAAGTATTCTGGACTGGGCCATTAATAAAATAGACCAAGGTTTTAAACGTGCTCATGTCCATATTACGCTGTAGCGTGGAGCTAAGATATTCATTTACCCAAATATCATAGAATGGCCCCACCGGCGCTGGCCGCCATGGCCTTAACTCTTTGAGTGGTAAGGTTTGATAATGAAAATATTCATGCAACATTATCGGGTAGAAATCGTCCACAATGTCCAAGTACAACACTTTTAATGCAAATACAGCGGAATAATGTTCTTCAGATTCTGTAAAGGCAACAAGCTCAGGTGCAGGACCCCAGCTAATACCGGCATTGTGTAATTGGGTTTTTACCGCTTGAAATCGCTCGGCTGCAAGAGCGGGTCGATACAAATAAACGCAATCCGTTAGCGGCTCACCGATCCGAAAAGTGGTTTCCCGGTGTACGACTGCAAAGCAAAGCGGTTTATCCAGTTTAATGAAGTTCGATAGCATGGAGGCATTAAAGTGCTCAATAATAAAAGGGTGATAGAGCGTAAAGGCACGCTGATAGAGCTTCACTTCATTTTCAGACAGCAAGCAATCAAAACGCAGCGTCAGTGACACAGGCTCGGTCAGTTGATAAGTGCTGCAAAACTCAATGGGCCTTGAGACAGTGCCTTGATTGGCGGAGTAAAGCTTTTGGTCCCAAGGGTTGATGGATGCTTTAGCTGTACTGGGCGCAGAGCTGCAACTTATTAACAATAAAACTGTTGCAATGACTATTAAGGCTCGAAGAATCATAGACGCCTGATATAGAAAAACGGGCTGCTGTGCAATCCGTTGCAAAAAGATGAATGTACTTCAATCCAGGAGGCTATTATCTAACTCTATCTAAAGAAAATTTGCAATAGCGAATGAGGCTATGCCATTGATATCATAGAAATATCACACTTCTATTAGATGTTGTATCGTGCTGTGGGCTGGATGATGCCACGAATGGCGATGGCTCTGGCTAGATGCCATCGCCATCGATATGCAGGCCGCATTCGCGGCCAAAGCCGTTAAAGCGGGTGTCTTCTTCGCTCATACCGGGCTCAAATTTGACGGTGGAGTGGGTATCGCCGACCGACAAATAGCCTTGCTCCCACAGCGGGTGGTAGCTCAGGCCGTGCTCTTTTAGGTAATAGAACACATCCTTATTGCTCCAGTCGATGATGGGCTGCACCTTGACCACACCGCGGCTGATTTCCACCACCTGTTTGTCGGCCCGGGTGCTGCTTTGGCTGCGGCGCAGGCCGGTGAACCAGCAGCCGACATTGAGCTCACGCAAGGCGCGCTGCATCGGTTCCACTTTGTTCAGCCGGTTGTACTCCTTAATGCCTTCTGCGCTGTGCCACAGCTGGCCGTAACGCGCTTCCTGCCAGCCAGGCGAGAGCGCGGCGCGGTAGACTTTCAGGTTTAATCCCAGTTGCTCGGTCAGCTGATCGATAAACTGATAGGTTTCCGGGAATAAATAGCCGGTATCGGTCAGCACCACCGGGATATCGGCTTGCTGCTGCGTGACCAGATGCAGCATCACCGCTGCCTGAATACCAAAACTGGAGCTCAGCATCGGTTGCTGTGGCAAATGCGCCAGCGCCCAGCGCACCCGCTCTGCAGCGCTAAGCGGGGTCAGGATGCTGTTGATTTCAGCCAGCCAGTCTTGCCGGGTGGCTTCATCCTGCGTCAGGATCTGTCGAAATTTGCTCATTCTGGCCTCACTCAGGCATGAAAATCGGTTTTGGAAACTTTGACTTCCGCCACCACACCGGCGCGGATAACAAAATCGCCAAAGCACTCATCGGCCAGCCGCTCGTTGGCCCAGCGGCCAATCAGCTGATCGAGCGCGGTTAAAATCTCGGCTTCCCCGACATTGTCCAGATACAACTTCGGTACCCGGCTGCCGACCCGGTCGCCGCCCAGATAGAGGTTGTATTTGCCCGGCGCCCGGCCCACCAAGCCGGCTTCGGCCAGCATGGCGCGGCCACAGCCGTTGGGGCAGCCAGTGACGCGAAGTACGATATGCTCATCGGCCAGTTGGTGTTTGCCAAGCAGGCCTTCCACCTTGGTCACCAGCTCCGGCAAATAGCGCTCGGCTTCGGCCATCGCCAGCGGGCAGGTGGGGAAGGCGACACAGGCCATCGAGTTCTTGCGCTGTTCGCTGTGGCCATCGTCAATCAGGCCGTATTTTCGGGCCAGCTGTTCAATCTGGGCTTTTTGCTCGCTTGGTACAGCGGCGACAATCAGATTCTGATTGGCGGTCATCCTGAAATCGCCCTGATGCACTTTGGCGATCTCGGCCAGGCCGGTTTTCAGCGGCTTGCCGGGGAAATCCAGCACCCGGCCGTTTTCGATAAAGAGGGTTAAATGGTGCTTGCCATCGATGCCTTCGACCCAGCCAATGCGATCGCCACGGTTGGTAAAGGTATAGGGCCGTACCGGCTCGAACGGCACACCCACCCGCTGCTCGACTTCGCGGCGGAAATTATCCAGCCCGATGCGATCGAGGGTGTATTTGGTTTTGGCGTTTTTGCGGTTGACCCGATCGCCGTAATCGCGCTGCACCGTCACCACATGCTCGGCCACTTTTAAGGTGTGCTCCAGCGGAATAAAGCCCAGTTCATCGGCCCGGCGCGGGTAGGTCGAGGTATCGCCAAAGGTCATGGCCAGGCCACCACCCACCAGCACGTTAAAACCAACCAGCTGGCCGTTTTCGGCAATGGC
>SKGJ01000434.1 GCA_007117525.1 Alkalimonas sp. | reverse complement strand
TGGAGTTTGGCCGCCCCTTGTTGCGTGCTACCAACAACGGCATCACCGCCACCATAGCGGCCGATGGCAGCATCCAGCAGCAGTTGCCGCAGTTCGAAGCAGGCGTGCTGACCGACACCATGCAGCTCAGCAGCGGCAGCACCCCCTACAGCCGCTACCGCGACTGGCCGCTCTGGTTGTTCTCGATAGGGTTGCTGCTCGTTGCGGGCTGGCAGAGTCGTAAGCCATTGCCCTAACGAATCACCCGGGTGCCGATTTCCAGCTCCACATCCTGCGCCAGCTTTTGCTCTATCAAGCGCTTGATAGCATCCATCTGCTGCTCATCAATGGTACTGCGCGACACCAGGGTCACCGATATATTGACCGGTTTACCAGGGCGCACCTGCACCTGGCGCAGCTGAACGTCGTCCAGCACCAGGCCTTCCAATTGCTGCTTGATACGCCCTTCCTGCACCATGTGCGAAAAACTAAGCGCCAGTGGAATGCTTAGCAACACCACCAGCAAAAAAGTCAGGGCCAGGCCACGCCGCGCCCGGTGAAATGGGCTGTAGCCCAGCAGTAAAAAGGTTAAAACGGCCGCCAGAATAATGCCAACCAGGTTGGTCAGATACAGCAAAAAAGCGCCCCAGAATACGCTGAAATCACCCCAACCCAGCCCAATACCGGCAACGGCCAACGGCGGTACCAGTGCCACCGCTATCGCCACCCCGGCCAGACTTTTCGCCACTTCGGCCCGGGCATGGGCGTAAGCACCGGCAATGCCGGACACCACCGCCACCCCCAAATCGAGCAAGGTTGGACTGATGCGGGCAGCAATTTCACTATTGATGGTATTGAGCGGAATCAACCAGGTGGCCAGCACAGCGCAGCCAATGGCAAGGCCGGTCCCTACCGTAATGCTGCGACCGCTGGTCAGCATCAGGCCTTCATCCTGACGCAGTGTGCCAAGCGCCATTGAGATAATGGGGCCCATCAGCGGGGCCAGGATCATGGCGCCAATAATCACCGGGGTTGAATTGGCAAAAAGGCCAAAGGTGGCCAGCAAGGTCGCCAGCACCATCAGGGTTAAGTAGGCAGGCGTGGCTTTGGCACTCTCCCGCAGCGCTAAAAACAGCTCTTTAAACTCTTCGGTGGCCGCATGATGGATCCAGGGCAGCGGATAGGTCACCAGCTCGGTCTTGGCTTTGCCGGCTGGCAGCGGCTGGGTTTTAAAGACCTCTTTTTGTTCGGCTGGCTGATCTTCTACTGCCAGATGACGACCGGGCACCATCTTCAGGCAGCGGGGCTCCACCCGCAGCACCAGCTCTTTGGTTTTCTCCAGCAAGCCATCGTGGGTATAACGGATCAGTTTCGGGCTTTGAATGCGCAAACTGCTGGTCTTGATATGGCCCACAAAGGATGGAGTGCCCTTGTTCCAGTAATCCCGTAAAAACAAGGCCGCAAACAAAAAGCGCAGCATCTCAAACACACTGCGCGGCACCAAGACCAGCGCATGCAACATGCCATCGTTGGCACTGGAGTCATCCACCAGCCGCCGTGACAGCACCGAGCTTCGGCCATGCTCCACCGCAACAATGCCCAGGGCCGCCGTATCCAGCTCTTTGCCTTTGTGGGTGCAAAGCTTGACCGTACTGAAGGTCACCTGACCAACTTTTGCCAGCAGCCGAAAAAAACGTTTTACCCGCAGCGCCAACCGCTCGGCCAGCGCTTCGCCTGGGATCAGCGAAAAGGTATCGCCCACCACCACCGAGTTAAACACCGGCGTTTCATTGCACAGCATCAAATCCAGCGCTTCAGGATCGCGATACAGAGCATCCTCAATGGCCTGCGCCATATCGCCGCTGATGCCAAAACCATAGCGGGCATGTTTCATCTCCGGGTGCGGCAACAAAGCCAGCGGCCATTGATTCTGCCGCGCCTGCTGCACCAGCTCGCGCAAGGCTTCATCGGGCAGATAACACAGCAACCGCTGCTCCGGCTGAAACAGATGGCTTTGCTTGCTGCTCCAAAGACACAGCTCTGGCTCAATGCCCTGCTCTGTCAAGAGTGGCACAATCTGTTGCTGCACCTGCTGCTGGTCCATCGGCTGGCACAGCAGCACCCAAGGCACCGGACTGGCCGGTGCCGGCGCTTGCTCACTCGTCATCAGCGCCTCCGTTGACGATATCGGCAATTTCGGTCAAGCGCTTCAACACCATGGCATTGAGGGTTTTCTTTGGATAAGCACCGCGCCGGCCCTGCTCACCCGGTTCAACGCCGGTCAGCAGGTACAAGGCTTCGTCCACATTTTTCACCACATAAATATGAAAGAGCCCATCGCTTACCGCCTGGCGCACGGCTTCGTTCAGCACCAGGTTCAGCTGATTGCTGGCCGGGATCACCACGCCCTGCTCGCCTGTCAGACCGCGCAACTGACACAAACGGAAAAAGCCTTCGATTTTTTCATTGACGCCACCAATGGCCTGCACTTCACCATGCTGGTTGATGGAGCCGGTGACGGCCAGACTCTGTTTAATCGGGATCTGGGTAATGGCAGAAATCAGAGCGCAAATCTCGGCCAGGGAGGCACTGTCGCCATCGATGTGACCGTAAGATTGCTCCATCGCAATATTGGCCGAGAGCGTCAGCGGAAAATCGCGGGCGTAACGCGCGCCTAAAAAGCCATTTAAAATCAGCACGCCTTTCGAGTGAATGGCTTTGCCCAGCTCGACCTCCCGCTCAATATCCACCACGCCAGAGGCACCGGCAAAAACAGTGGCACTGATGCGGGCAGGGGTGCCGAAGGTGGTATCGCCAATTTCCAGCACCGTCAGGCCATTGACCTTGCCAACCGCCAGGCCACTGCTGTCAATCAGGATCTGTCCCTGCTCAATATCTTCCAAAAACGCTTCACTGATACGGCCGGTGCGGTATTGCTTGCCCGCCAGTGCCGCTCGAACATGATCGGCTGTCAGAGTGTCGCTGCCCGCCTGAGTGGCGTAGTAGCAGGCCTCACGCACCAGCTCCAGCACATCGGCAAAACGGGCCGATAATTTGTGCTGATGCTCGGCCTGGCGAAAGCTAAATTGCAGCAAGCGTTCAAAACCACATTCGGACAACTGCTGCAACCCCAGCTCCTGCATTTGCAGCCGGATTTGCCGCATCATGTAATTCAGGGTGTGTTGCTGGTAGGGCAGGTAATGCTCGAAATCGGCCAGCACCCGGAACAGCTCATTAAACTCTTCATCCACTTCCTGGATCAGGTAATACAGATCGCGCGATCCCATCAGAATCACTTTGACCTGCAGCGGTATGGCTTTGGGGGTAATGATGGTGGAATTGGTGACCGCGTGCTCGCTTAAGGTATCGATTAACAGCTCACCACTTTTTAACGCTTGCTTCAGCGCTTCCCACACCTGCGGTTGCGGCAACAACTTGTCGGCGTCGAGGATCAAATAGCCACCATTGGCCCGGTGCAAGGCGCCGGGTCGGATCATCCGGTGGTTGGTGTACAAGGAGCCACCGCTGGTGGCGTACTCCACCCGGCCAAAGAGGTTGCCATAGGTCGGCATCGGCTCAAACACCACCGGAGCACCATCCATCGCAGCATGATGCACCAACACATTGGGCACAAACTCCTCGATAAAGAGGGTGCGTATATCCAGCTCTTCGTTTTTTTCCGGCTCGGTTTCTTCCGGCAAGACTTCCAGCACCAGCTTGGTTAAATGGGGCCGCATATCGCGCAAATAGCGCAACACCCCAAGCTCGGCCACGTAGTGATGCTCCAGCGCTTTAAACAGCGGTTTTAGCACCTGCTCGATGGTGGCTTTGCGCAGTTCGCGCAGCTGCTCGGAGACATCCCGCTTCCACTGCGGCAGTTCAATCAATTGCTCGTTTAAGATGGTTTCCAGCTCACCAACCAGATCGTAAAAGTACTGGCGCTGCTCGTCGCTGAGCTTGTTAAACTCGCTGTCGTCCAGCGGCTTGCCATCAATCAGCGGGGCGAAGCTGACGGTGCCGTTTTCTTCGTACAGCACCACTTTTTTCTCCAGCGCTTTTTGCTCTACCGCTTCAAGTGCCGCTTCGTAGCGCTGATCAAAGGTGCGCTGAATGGCTTTTTTCTGCCGCTGATAGCCGGGGTTGTCAAAGGCTGCCGGAAAGGTATCCAGCACTTCATCCATCAACTCTTCCACCCGCTTGACCAGAGCTCTGCCCTCACCCGGCAACAACCGCAGGGTCAGCGGCAACCGTTCGTCGTCAAAGTTTTTCAGGTAGCACCACTCGTCCGGTGTGGCTTTCTCGGCAGCGGCATGCTGCAAAATATCCTGCACCAGGGTAAAACGGCCCAACGCCGGCTCGCCCATCACGTACAGGTTGTAACCGGGCATGTCCATGCCAATGGCAAATTGCAGCGCGGCTTTAGCGCGATCCTGACCAATAAAAGCCGGGGTGAGATCGGTTTCAGTGATGCTGTGTTTTAACCAGTCATTGCGAAGCTGAGGAACCAGCTGATGCGGCGCAAGCGCCAGAGAATCTAAGGAATGGGCCATGAAAGTCCTTGCAATCCATGAGGTTCATGCGAAAAAAGCTATTATACGCACAGCCACCTTTCGGCGACCAGTGAATTTCTGGCCGCAAGCCTGGGGTCGGTACTTTAATCGAGCGGCACCCCTTCGCGGTTAAAGCGCACCCCACCGCACTGACTGCAGGCCAACAATTCAGCCGGGTGGTAGTAATTGGCCCGTTCACCGCACTCTTCACAGCGATAACAGCCCATGCCAACGCGCTCGCCCTGAAAGTAGACGCCTTTGTGGCGAAAGTCTTCCAGAATCTCCTGCCACTCGACCTGACTGCGATCGGTGATCTGGGCCAACTCGTACCACAAGGCTTCGGGCCAGAGCGATGGCTGCTCTTCGCCCACATCGGGGTCGGCCTCCTGCCACTGCCGTTTTAGGGTTTCGACAAACAGCCGGGTTTCATGCGCCGTTAAATCTTTCCCGGCCTGAAAATAGGCTCGGATATCCTCGTTCAACGCCATCAATTGCTCTACTGACTCTTTCTCGGCACTGCTAAGCATCTCGGTTAATTGCGTTAACCACGTCTGGTACTTCTTTTTCAGATCCATACTTCCTCCTGACAACGGCTGTAATCACCAGTATAGCAAAGCTGTTTTCAAGTTGTTGTCAGCCGGTGGCTGCGGTATCCTATAGCGAATTTTTCCGCGCCCTCACACACCCTGCCGAACCGGTGGCTGAGAGCCCCTTTTTGATGCTTAGTTTGGAAGACGTTAATGCACGAACAGTACAATCCGCACCAGATAGAAACTGCTTTGCAGCAGCAGTGGGAGAACGATCAGGTTTTCAAGGTGGTCGAAGACGACAGCAAAGAGAAATTCTACTGCCTCTCGATGTTCCCCTATCCAAGCGGGCGACTGCACATGGGGCATGTGCGCAACTACACCATTGGCGATGTGATCAGCCGTTTTCAGCGCATGCAGGGCAAGAATGTGATGCAGCCGATGGGTTGGGATGCTTTTGGCCTGCCGGCGGAAAACGCCGCCATCAACCACAAAACAGCACCGGCCAAGTGGACCTACGAAAACATTGACTACATGCGCACCCAGCTGAAGCGTTTAGGCTTTGGCTACGACTGGTCGCGCGAGCTGGCCACCTGCCAGCCGGAATACTACCGCTGGGAGCAGTGGTTCTTTACCAAGCTGTACGAAAAAGGCCTGGTGTACAAAAAAATGTCGACGGTGAACTGGGATCCGATCGATCAGTGCGTACTGGCCAACGAGCAGGTGATCGATGGCCGCGGCTGGCGCTCAGGTGCTTTGGTCGAGCAGCGCGAACTGGCGCAGTGGTTTATTAAAATCACCGATTACGCCGAAGAGCTGCTGGCCGACCTGGATCAACTGGACGAATGGCCCGAGCAAGTCCGCACCATGCAAAAAAACTGGATTGGCCGCTCAGAAGGGGTTGAGATCACCTTTGATGTGGTTGGCTCCGAGCAGCAAGTCTCTGTGTTTACGACCCGGCCCGATACGCTGTATGGCGTGACCTACATGGCGGTGGCGGCCCAGCACCCACTGGCGCTGCAGGCGGCGGCAACCAATCCTGCGCTGGCGGCCTTTATTGATGAGTGCAAAGGCGGCAAAGTCGCTGAAGCCGAGCTGGCGACCATGGAGAAAAAGGGCATGGCCACCGGTTTGTTCGCCCTGCATCCGCTGACCGGCCAGCAAGTGCCGATTTGGGTTGCCAACTTTGTGTTGATGGACTACGGCTCAGGTGCCGTGATGTCGGTGCCGGCGCATGATCAGCGCGATTACGAATTTGCCGGCAAATACCAACTGCCGGTGCAGCAAGTCATTGCCCCGCTCGACGACAGCAGCGCAGTGGACTTGAGCCAACAGGCGTATACCGACAAAGGCAAGCTGGTCAACTCCGGCGAGTTCGACGGGCTGGATTTTGCCGCAGCCTTCAGTGCCATTGCCGCCAAGTTGGCAGAGCTGGGCCGTGGTGAAGTCAAAGTGAACTACCGACTGCGCGATTGGGGCGTGTCCCGCCAGCGCTACTGGGGTACCCCAATCCCTATGCTGACGCTGGACGATGGCTCCCAGGTGCCGGTACCTGCCGAACAGCTGCCGGTTCGGTTGCCGGAAGACGTGGTGATGGATGGTGTGCAATCGCCAATCAAAGCCGACCCGGAATGGGCCAGAACCAGCTATCAGGGCCAGACGGCCTTTCACGAAACCGATACCTTCGATACCTTTATGGAATCGTCCTGGTACTATGCCCGTTACACCTGCCCCAACAACGATCAGGCGATGCTGGATCCGGCCAAAGCCAACTACTGGCTGCCGGTCGATCAGTACATCGGCGGCATTGAGCATGCCATCTTACACCTGCTGTATGCCCGCTTCTTCCACAAGCTGCTGCGCGATGTCGGC
>SKGJ01000398.1 GCA_007117525.1 Alkalimonas sp. | reverse complement strand
GTGCATAAATTTGGTGGAACCAGTCTGGCCGATGCCGGACGTTTTCGTGCTGTGGCAGCCATAGTGCAGCAGCACTGTGCGGCGCCAGAGCAGTGCTGGCTGGTGGTTTCTGCCCCCGGCAAAACCACGGACCAGCTGTGCCAGTTGCTGGATTTGGCGGCCCGTGGCGAAGGGCTGGAAGCGGTACTAGCCGAGGTGCAGCACAGTCTGACCACGCTAGTGCAGCAAAGCCTGACCGAGCCTGAGCAAAGCGACGTATTGGCTCAGCTGCAACAATGGTTGGCGGTGTTGCCAGAGCTGGCGCAGGCTGGCCGTGCTGCCGATGTGCTGGCGTTGGGGGAATCGGTATCGGCCTTGTTGCTGAGCCGTTTACTGCGGCAGCTGGGTCTGGCGGCCGATTGGCTCGACAGCCGGCAGTTTTTGACGGTGGATGGTCAGCAAGTCCGCTGGGATCAATCCGAGCAGGACTTACAAGCGCTTTGCCAGCCCGGTATCCGGGTGGTCACCGGCTTCATTGGTCGGGACCTGGCGGGCAACAGTCTGACGCTGGGGCGCAATGGCAGCGATTACTCCGCCACCATTCTTGGCCGACTGGTGCAGGCAGAGCAAGTGACCATCTGGACCGACGTCGATGCCATCTACAGTGGAGATCCCCGTCGTCTGCCAGCTGCAGTGCCGTATCAGCAGGTCAGTTGGCGTCAGGCCTGTTTGCTGGCCGAGCTTGGCAACCCGGTGCTGCATGCCCGTACCTTATCGCCCCTGCACAACAGCCAGACCAAATTGCTGGTGCGCTCCAGCTTTGAGCCCGAGCGTAGCGGCTGCCATATCCTGCCGGATGCCGATTGTCTGGCCAGCTTTGTCACCGATTTGCACGACATGGTGCTGCTAAGCATGCATCAATTGCATGGGTTGGACGCCAGCTGGTTGGCCAATGCCTTGCATCAGCCGGTGATTGCGCTGCCACAAAGCTGCGACGCTCATGTTTGGTTGTTGCCGGCCAGGGTTGCCGACGAGGCGGTGCAGTTGCTGGCCAAGCATCAGGTGCACGCCGTGCATGACACCAGTCGCTATTACGCTGTCGCCTGGTTAAAACCCGCTCAGGTCCAGCAAGCAGACTTGCCAGCCGATGTAGCGGCTTGCGTCAAGCGGCTTGCCCCGGCGCATCGTTATCAAAACCATGAACTGGCCATCTGGCTGTTCGACCAGGAGTTATCTGCAGTGAATCTTGCCCAGTTGCATCAATGCTGTACGCAGCCCCGACCGGAAATTCAATTGATTGTCGCCGGCACCGGCAATGTCGGCGCGGAGTTTTTGCGCTTACTGCCGGGGCATCAGCAGCGTTGTCACAGCCATGCATTGCGCTTGGCTGTGTTGTTTAATTCGCGCCAGATGGTGTTTGAACCTGACAACGGTCAAGAGCTGGCGCAGCAAATGCAGCAGGGCAGGCCATTGGATCAGAAGGCCTTGCTGGCTGAAATCGCTGAGCTGAAGGGGCCAAAGGTCCTGATCGACTTAACCCCAAGCCAACAACTGGCCGAGCAGTACCCGGCTTTTATTGAGGCGGGTTGTCATCTCATCAGCGCCAACAAGCAAGGTGTTACCTTGCCAGAAGCCGAGTATCAGGCCATCCTGGCCCGTTTAGACCAGCAGCAGCTGCATTGGTACAGCACTACCACGGCTGGCGCCGGTTTGCCGGTGCAACGTGCTTTGCAGGAGCTTCACAGCGCTGGCGATCAGGTACGCCGGATCAGTGGCATTTTTTCCGGCACCTTGTCCTGGTTGCTGTGTCAGTACGATGGCAGCAGTGCCTTTTCCGAGCTGCTGCTGCAAGCCAGAGAGCTGGGGTACACCGAGCCGGATCCGCGCGAAGACTTATCTGGCCGTGATGTGCAGCGTAAGTTGCTGGTGCTGGCGCGTACCATGGGGTGCTCGTTGGAGCTGGATGACATTGCACTGGAACCTTTGCTGCCTGAATCACTGGCCGGTGACAGTTGGCAGGCGTTCTGGCAACAGCGCGCTGAATTCGATGCGCTGATGCAGGCCGCCTGGCAACAAGCGCAGCAACAAGGCTTGCAGCTACGCTATGTCGGTGAGCTGTCGCTAACCGAAGCCGGTGTCCAGGCCAGAGTTCGCTTGGTGCAGGTGCCGGCCAGTGATCCGCTGGCGGCCATTTTACCTTGTGACAATGTATTTGTGATTGAATCCGACTGGTACCAGGAGTTGCCTTTGGTGATCAAAGGGCCCGGTGCCGGTCGTACCGTAACCGCTGGCGGCGTGCATGCCGATCTGGCACAGCTTTGTCAGCAGTTGCCCGCTGCTGCCTATTCATCGAGGTTGTCGTAAATGTCCTTTGCCAATGCCCAGTTTTTAGATGCGATCAATCGCAACTTGCAGGATGTTCAAGGAAGAGCCAAAGTCAGCTTTGAGTTTTTCCCACCCAAAACCGAACAGATGGAGCAAACCCTCTGGCAATCGATAGAGCGGTTGGCGCCCTTGGCACCAAGCTTTGTGTCGGTAACCTATGGCGCCAACTCCGGTGAGCGTGACCGTACCCACGACATCATCAAATCCATCAAGCAGCGCACGGGCTTGATTGCTGCCCCGCACTTGACCTGTGTCGATGCCAGCGTCGATGAACTGAAGCAAATTGCCCGCGATTACTGGGACAACGGCATTCGCCACCTTGTCGCCTTGCGTGGTGACTTGCCGCCCGGTACCACAGAAAAACCCGGGCTTTATGCGGCAGATCTGGTTGAAATTTTGCGCTCGGTTGCGGACTTTGACATCTCGGTGGCTGCCTATCCGGAGGTCCATCCGGAAGCGCCCAATGCTCAGTTTGACTTGCTGAATTTAAAGCGCAAAGTGGATGCCGGTGCTTCGCGTGCCATTACCCAGTTCTTTTTCGACGTGGAAAAGTTTTTGCGCTACCGCGATCGCTGTGCTGCTGTTGGCATCGATGTGGATATTATTCCGGGGATTTTGCCAGTCACCAACTTCAAGCAATTGCTCAAATTTGCTGGTTTGACCAACGTGGCAGTGCCAGGCTGGATGCACAAAGCCTATGAAGGGTTGGAGCAGGATGCCACCACCCGCAATTTGGTGGCGGCCAATATTGCGATGGAAATGGTGAAAGTACTGAGCCGGGAAGGGGTGGATCACTTCCATTTTTATACTTTAAACCGCAGTGAATTGAGCTACGCCATCTGTCACCTGCTGGGAGTTCGCCCGGTGAGTGCGAGCGCCTAAAACTGGCTTGTCATCTGTCGGTCATGGAAGGCCGGCAGACTGATTCTTTGACACCTTGCCTTTCTGGGTAAAAATTCATAAAAACAGCATAATAATTCTTGTATTTTGCTACCTCAATCCGTAGACTGACGGCTTATCCTGGTATGGAAGGCTGCTGATGTCGTCATCTCAATCTATTGTGTTGTCTAAAAAACGGGCTATCGTGCTAGGGGCTGCCGGCTACAGTGGTGCTGAGCTGGTGCAGCTGCTCAGTCAGCATCCGGCCATCGAGCTGGTGGCTGCTTATGCATCGGCGGGGCGGGAACCCGAAGCCTTTTCTTCGTTGTACCCACGCTACACTGGTCAGCTGGAGCTGCAGGTCCTGCCGTGGCAGGACACCCTGTTGGAAGGGCTCGCTGAGCGCGCCGAGTTGGCCTTTTTGGCCTTACCGCACGAGGCAAGTGAAGCCCTGGCACCGAAACTGCTGGCAGCGGGCCTGGTGGTGTTTGATTTATCCGGTGCCTTCCGGTTAAAAGACCCTGCTTTGTATCCCAAATTTTATGGCTACGATCATGCTCATCCGGATCTGCTGGCACAAGCCCCTTACGGCTTGGCCGAGTGGATACCAACCGACCAGCTAGCGCAGTCGCTGTTTGCTGTGGCGGGCTGTTACCCAACCGCGTCGGCACTGGCCTTGTTGCCATTGGTTCGCGCCGGCCTGTTGGCCGAAGGGGCGGTACCGGTGATCAGTGCGGTCAGTGGTGTCTCCGGTGCCGGCCGTAAAGCCAGCCTCAGCACCTCCTTTTGTGAAGTGGGTTTAGCGGCCTATGGCTTTTTCGGCCACCGTCACCGGCCGGAAATTGAACAGACACTGGGGCGCTCTGTGGTCTTTACACCACACCTGGGAAATTTTAAGCGGGGCATTCTGGCCACCATTAGTGTTGGCTTAAAGTCCGAAGTCAGTCCGGCGGATGTCAGCGCGGCCTATCAAATTTGTTATCAGCACAAGCCGATGGTGCGCTTAGTTAATCGTTCCCCCAATGTGGCCGATGTGGCTGGTACCGCCTTTTGCGATCTTTACTGGCAGCAGGATGGCCAGCAGCTGGTGGTGGTGTCGGCCATCGATAACCTGTTAAAAGGCGCAGCGGCACAAGCGGTGCAACTGGCCAACCTGAAATTTGGTTTTGGCGAGTCGACTGGCCTGTTGGCAGGAGGGTACCGTGACTGAAGCAACGCCTTTGGTGGTGAAACTTGGAGGGCGCCTGTTGCAGGAGCCTAAGGCCATTGCTGAGCTGCTGGCTGTTTGTGAGCAAATAAAAGCCAACCGGCCACTGCTGCTGGTGCACGGCGGCGGCGCTCAGGTCGAAAGCTGGTTGCACACCTTTGGTTTTGTCACCGAGAAAGTCGATGGCCAGCGGGTTTCGCCACCAGAGCAGATGCCGGTGATTGCCGGGGCTTTGGCCGGTGCGGTCAATGCCGAGTTGGTAGCGCTGGCCGATCAGGCCGGGCTGGCACCTGTCGGCCTGACACTGGGGGCCGGCGGCAGTTGCCGCTTTGAGCGCACCCCAGCGCTGGGCGCTGTCGCCAAAGCTTTGCCAGGACAGCCGGCCTTGCTGCAAAGCTTATTGCAGCAACACTTTACCCCGGTGCTAAGCTCGATTGGTCACTACGACGGCGCCCTGCTGAACGTCAATGCCGATTTGGCGGCAGCTGCCTTGTGTCAATTACTGCAGGGCGACTTGCTGCTGCTGACCGATGTGCCCGGTATTCTGCAAGACGATGGTCGTGTCATGACTAAGCTCAGTGCTGCCGAGGCCAAGGTATTGGTGGCAGAGGGCGTTATTAAAGGCGGCATGAAAGTGAAACTGGATGCGGCCCTGGACACTGCTCAGGTATTGCAACGTCCAATCGTGGTGGCAGGCTGGCAACAGCCGGAACTGTTGCTGCCTTTGTTGGCTGGTCAGGCGGTAGGAACCCGCATTTATCCCTAAAAAACGAATGAGTACGCTTATGACATCCATGCATCAACTCCTGTCGCTGCAGGAGCTTAATCCGGAACAATTGCAGCAATTGCTGCAGCTGGCATTGCAGGTGAAACAGCAACCTGCCGCGTATCAGCAGGCACTGGCTGGCAAAAGCATTGCGATGTTGTTTGAGAAGCCCTCGCTGCGAACCCGGGTCAGTTTTGATGTTGGTATTCAGAAACTGGGCGGCCACAGCGTCTATCTTGATCAGCAAAACGGCGACCTGGGCGGGCGCGAAACGGTGGAAGACTTTGGCCGTAATCTGGCTTGTTGGACCGACGCCATTGTCGCCCGGGTGTACCGGCAGAGCACGCTGGAGAAACTGGCGGCCAGCAGTGGGATCCCGGTGATCAACGCTCTCAGCGATCTGTACCATCCCTGTCAGGCGCTGGCCGATCTATTGACCTTGCAAGAGACCTTTGGCGATTTACGCAAAGTGCAGCTAGCCTTTGTCGGGGATGGCAACAATGTGTGTCACTCGCTGATGCTGGGCGCTGCTCTGGCCGGCATGTCGCTGGTGGTGATTACGCCACCGAACCACGGACCCGATGGTCATGTGCTGCAGCAGGCTCAGTTACTGGCCGCCAAAACCGGCGCCAAACTGACACTGAGCCACCATTTATCCGAAGCCCATGGCAGCCAGGCGATTTACACCGATACCTGGGTGTCGATGGGGGACTCGATGGATGCCGCTGAGCAGCAGCAGCGCTTTGGCGCCTATCAGCTGTCCAGTGAGGTGCTGGCACGGCTGGATATCGGCTACCTGATGCATTGCCTGCCAGCCCATCGGGGCCAGGAAGTGACCAGTGAGCTGCTGGACAGCCAGGCATCTTTGGTGTTGCAACAAGCGGAAAACAGAATGCACGCGCAAAATGCGGTGCTGATCCAACTTTTAGCATGAGGTGCGAGATGAGTGTAAAAAAAGTCGTATTGGCGTACTCCGGTGGTTTGGATACTTCGGCCATCGTGCCTTGGTTAAAAGACAATTATGGCTGTGAAGTGGTGGCTTTTGTGGCCAATGTGGGTCAGGGCGATGAGGAGCTGGCCGGGGTGGAAGAGAAAGCCATTGCCTCCGGTGCTTCCAGCTGCTACGTGGTGGATCTGCGCGACGAACTGATGCGCGAAGTGGTGTATCCAACCTTAAAAACGGGGGCGGTCTACGAAGGCCAGTACCTGCTGGGTACTTCGATGGCACGTCCGGTGATTGCTAGGGCTCAGGTTGAGCTCGCTTTAAAGGTGGGTGCCGATGCGCTCAGTCATGGTTGTACCGGCAAGGGCAACGATCAGGTGCGCTTTGAAGGGGCCTTTGCTGCGCTGGCACCGCAACTTAAAGTGATTGCTCCCTGGCGGGAATGGGACTTCACTTCCCGTCAGTCCCTGTTGGATTATCTGGCTGAAAAGCAGATCCCAACCACCTCCTCGGCGACCAAAATCTACAGTCGGGATGCCAACTTGTGGCACATTTCACACGAAGGCGGTGAGTTGGAAGATCCCTGGTGCGAGCCGTCTGAGCAAGTCTGGACCTGGACCAAATCACCAGAGCAGGCGCCCGATCACCCTGCCTATGTTGAGTTATCCTTTGCCGAAGGTGAACTGTGCAAAGTCAATGGCCAGGCACTGGAGCCGGTGGACGCCCTGACGTTGTTAAACGCCATTGGTGCTGAGCACGGCATCGGCCGGATTGATATTGTTGAGAACCGTTTGGTGG
>SKGJ01000288.1 GCA_007117525.1 Alkalimonas sp. | reverse complement strand
TGGTACGGGTAGAGACCGGCCGGCTGGCCGACAACATCAGCATTGAGCAAGTGCAACAGCAGCTGCAACAAGGTGCAGAGCAGGGGCTAAGAGCTATCTTGAAAACCAGCAGCTTATTAACAGGCGGCCTTTACATCGACCTTGATATGGTCGATGAGCCAGAAGCCCTCTGGCAAGCAACCGAGTACGCTGGTTACCGGGTCTTACCGACGGCCCGGGGCGGTCTTAGCAATATTGAGCAAAAAGTGCTGATGGCGCTGGAAAAAATGATTCAGTTGCCGGTAGAGCCTTTGCTGGAAGAGGGCACCCAAACGCTGGCACAGGCAACAGCGGTGATGGCTGAGATGGAACAGGTTATGCGCCAGCTGGAAGGCTATTTAGGCCAGCCCGCGCTGCAGCAGGTTCCTGATCAACTCAATGACAGTTTGCAGCAGCTGCAGCTGGTGCTGCAGTCGCTGGGGCCAGAGTCGGAAGCTCAGCAGCGTCTGACCAGCAATTTGCAGCAATTTGAACAGCTGCAGCGTGATTTGCAACCCTTGCTGCAGACGCTGAATCAGCGCAGCAATGCACTTATTTTCCAGGCCAAACCATCGGCCGATCCTGAACCAAGGAAAGCCAGACCATGAGAGTTCTGTTATTGAGCTGTTTTTTGCTATTGATCATGGCGTGTTCGCAGCCAGGGGTGCAGATTCGTTATTATCAGCTCCCTTATCCAGAGGGGATAGCGGCAGCTACGGCGCAGTCTGCCCCTGAACAGGTACTGGTGCTGCATGGGATTCAACTGGCACCTTTTTTAAAACAACGCGGCATTGTGTATCAAAACAGCGCCACCGAGCTGACGGTCGCCCGACAGCACCTGTGGGCGGACGATTTGGCCAGTCAGTTGGAGCGTCAATTGCGGTTGCAGTTGGCCGTGTCGGCCCCAGAGTGGCAGTTGTCGCCAGCTCCGGATAAGCATGGCGTCCAATTGCAGATCCGGGTGGATAGACTGGTTGGCTTGCCGGATGGTTACGCTCTTTTGAGCGGGGATTACCGCTTGTCCGATGGGCAGCGCAGTCAGCAACACAGTTTTTTGATTCGCCGTCCATTGCAGGACGATGGCTATCCGGCACTGGTCGAAGCGATGGCAGCCAGTTGGCAGCAACTCAATCAGCAAGTGGCTGAGCAGCTGAAGCTTTGGGTAAAAAGTGACTAAAAATGACAAAAATCAGCTTACTTTTGCATTTTGCTGGTTTAGAATGACTTTGGATGTCTGGACGTAAAAGTGTTTATACGTTTGTGGATTCATGCTATCTATAGCAGTTATCACAGAGCTGAATTGTCGCTTTGGGGCAGAATCCGCATAATGCATGGAATGCCAAAGTGAACGCATATGGTGTTATGCAAATGAATCTGTTGTGGTTTTAGGGCCATTTCTGGCGCTGGAGCGGTACAGTGAAAGGGGGAATTATGTCGGTCAATCAGATGCTGCAACAAGCAGCCGAGCTCATGGCTATTGGGATGGCAACGGTCTTTGTCTTTCTGACGCTGTTGGTCATCATTATCCAACTGATGAGCTTGAGTGTGCGTCGATTCTTCCCCAGCAAAAAAAATAGCCCAACCACAGTCGAGCTGGTGGAGTCGGATGCCATCTCACCCAAAGTGGTCGCCGCCATTACGGCTGCTGTTCATCAACACCGGCAGCAACAATTATAAAAGAGGACGGTTATGAGTAAGCCATTGTTATTGACTGAGCTGGTACTGCGTGATGCCCATCAATCGCTGCTGGCCACCCGGATGCGTCTGGAAGATATGTTGCCGATTGCAGAAAAGCTGGACAAAGTGGGCTACTGGTCGATGGAATCCTGGGGTGGCGCAACCTTCGATGCCTGCATTCGTTACCTGGGCGAAGATCCCTGGCACCGCATTCGGGCCTTGAAAAAAGCCATGCCCAACACCAAACAGCAAATGCTGCTGCGTGGCCAGAACCTGTTGGGCTACCGGCATTATGCCGATGATGTGGTCGAAGCCTTCGTCGATAGGGCGGTCGAGAACGGGGTGGATGTGTTCCGCATTTTCGATGCGATGAACGACATCCGCAACTTGCAAACGGCCATTCAGGCCGCCGTCAAAGCCGATGCTCATGCCCAGGGTACCATGTCGTACACGGTTAGCCCGGTGCATACCATTGATATGTGGGTGGATATGGCCATTCAGCTGGAAGACATGGGCTGTCACTCCATTTGCATCAAAGACATGGCGGGTTTGCTCAAGCCTTACGTGGCCGAAGAGCTGATTACCCGCATTAAAGAGGCGGTCAAAATTCCACTGGCGATGCAGTGCCATGCTACCACCGGGCTCAGTACCGCTACCTACCAAAAAGCCATTGATGCCGGCATTGATATGCTGGATACCGCCATCTCTTCAATGAGCATGACCTATGGTCACAGCGCTACCGAAACCATGGTGGCCATTACCGAAGACACCGAGCGCGATACCGGGCTGGATCTAACCCTGTTGGCTGAAATCGCGGCTTACTTCCGTGAAGTACGGAAGAAATACGCCAAGTTCGAAGGCTCCTTAAAAGGGGTGGATGCCCGGATCCTGCTGGCACAGGTCCCTGGAGGCATGCTGACCAATATGGAAAGCCAGCTGAAAGAACAAGATGCGCTGGACAAGCTGGATTCGGTCCTGAAAGAAATTCCTAAGGTGCGGGAAGACCTGGGCTTTATTCCTCTGGTTACCCCAACCTCGCAAATTGTTGGCACTCAGGCGGTGTTGAATGTGCTGACCGGTGAGCGTTACAAAACCATTACCAAAGAAACTGCCGGAGTGCTGAAAGGCGAGTACGGCGCTACCCCGGCCGAGGTGGATGAAGCCTTGCAACAGCGGGTGCTCGATGGCAATGAAGCCATTCGTTGCCGACCTGCTGACTTGCTTGAGCCGGAAATGGACAAATTGGGCAAAGAGCTGGACGAGATTGCGAAAAAAGAGGCCATTAGCCTGGCCGAGCACAAAATTGACGATGTGCTGACCTACGCGCTCTTCCCGCAAGTGGGCCTGAAGTTTTTGAAAAACCGCAACAACCCGGCTGCGTTTGAGCCTGTCCCCGAAGCTCCTGGCGAAGCAGATGCTGCCAGCGTTGCACCTGTCGCTCAGGTTGGCGGTGTCGCGGCCTACAGCGTGCGGGTGGATGGCAAGGTCTACGAGGTCGAAGTGGCCCCGAGCGGCGAATTGAGCAGCATTAAACCTGTGGTGGAAGAGAACATCCCCGGCCGGGCTTCGGTGACCGGCAGCGGCACTTTGACGGCGCCTTTGGCTGGCAACATCTGGAAGGTGGTGACCAAAGAGGGCGCTCAGGTGAAGAAAGGCGATGTGGTGATCATTATGGAAGCGATGAAAATGGAAACCGAAGTGCGTGCTGCCGTCGATGGCAGCATTCAGAAAATCCATGTCAGCGCCGGTGATGCGGTCAGCAATGGCGATGTGTTGATCACCTACGCCTGAGGAATGCCTTAATGGATGCTTTTCAAACCTTGTTGCAATCGACCGGGGTGCTGAACTTTACCGCCGGTCAAGTCGTGATGCTGCTGGTGGGTATCGGCCTGCTGTACCTGGCCATTGCGAAGAACTTTGAGCCTCTGCTGTTGCTGCCAATAGGTTTTGGCGCTGTGCTGACCAATGTCCCCTTGGCAGGCATGGGCGAAGTCGGTGGCTTTTTGCACATGTTTTACGACATTGGGGTTGGGACCGGCTTGTTTCCGCTTTTGATCTTCTTGGGCGTTGGTGCCATGACGGATTTTGGTGCTTTGATTGCCTATCCGAGGATGTTGTTTTTGGGCGCCGCTGCGCAGTTTGGTATTTTTGCGACCTTACTGGGCGCCATTGCACTGAACTGGGTACCCGGCATGAGCTTCACCTTTCAAGAAGCGGCCGCCATCGCCATTATCGGTGGTGCCGATGGCCCGACCGCCATTTTCCTGGCCTCGCAACTGGCACCTGAGTTACTGGGGGCCATAGCGGTGGCGGCTTATTCCTACATGGCGCTGGTACCGATGATCCAGCCGCCCATTATGAAAGCCCTGACCAGCAAAAAAGAGCGCGAAATTCAGATGACGCAGCTGCGCACCGTCAGCAAAAAAGAAAAGATCATGTTCCCACTGATTTTGCTGATGCTGACCATCTTGTTCCTGCCAACGGCTGCCCCACTGATTGGAATGCTGTGTCTTGGCAATTTAATGCGTGAAGCCGGTGTGGTGGATCGCTTGAGCAAAACGGCGCAAAACGAGCTGATTAACATCGTCACCATTTTCCTGGGGCTGGCGGTAGGTTCCAGGTTAAGTGCCGAGCACTTTTTGACTGCGCAAACCCTGGGCATTCTGATCCTGGGCTTGGTGGCTTTTGCCATTGGCACCGGCTCTGGGGTGATCATGGCGAAAATCATGAACAAGCTGTCGAAACAGCCAATCAACCCCTTGGTGGGCGCTGCTGGTGTCTCTGCCGTTCCGATGGCCGCCCGGGTGGTGAATAAAGTTGGTTTGCAAGCCAACCCACATAACTTCCTGCTGATGCATGCGATGGGGCCGAATGTGGCCGGGGTAATTGGTTCAGCGGTTGCTGCGGGTATTTTGCTGGCCCTGGTGGGCTAGGCAGTCACACATTAGTATTCAGTCAGCTATACCTAAGTACGTTAAGGCCTGTATTCAATACCAAGCACACAGGCCTTGCGTGCTCCGGTCACTGCCGGCACATTGCCAGGCCTTTGCTGGTCAAAAGCCTGCGCCAGCCAGGCAAAAGCCATGGCTTCTACCCAGTCGGGGTCTACCCCTTCACTGCTACTGCTCTTCACTTTTGCCGGCGTTAGCAGTTGCTGCAAATCTGCCATCAACACCGGGTGATGGACACCACCACCACAGACAAATACCTCGCTAAGGTTGGGTAATTGCAGCTCGTTAGCAATGCTAAGCGCGGTAAAGCGGCATAAGGTGCGCTGCACATCGGCAGGAGCTTCCTGGCCGGTCAGTTGTTGTTGCAACCAAGGCAGATGAAAGTATTCGCGCCCGGTGCTTTTTGGGCCGCGCTGCTGAAAAAAGGGATCGCTCAGCAACTGCTGCAATAGCCCGGGCAGCAGCTTACCTTCTGCGCTAAAAACACCGTCTTTGTCGTAGGGCTGTTGGCGATGAAGTGACACCCAATCATCCATCAGGCAATTGCCGGGGCCAGTATCATAGCCAGTGATGCTGCCATTGGCATGCAGCAAACTGATATTGGCAATGCCGCCAATATTTACGACCGCACGGTTTTGGCCCGCCCTGGCAAAAACCGCCTGATGAAAAGCCGGTACCAAAGGGGCTCCCTGACCACCATAGGCCATGTCTTTACGGCGAAAATCGGCAATCACCCGGATACCCGTTAGCGCTGCCAACAGATGCATATTTCCAAGCTGCATGGTAAAAGGCTGGGCCTGACTGGGGCGATGCCGAATAGTCTGGCCATGGCAGCCTATAGCGCTGATTAACTCTGGTTGGTAATTGGCTTGCTGCAGTAATTGCCTGACACCAGCGGCGTAGCACTCGGCCAGTTGATACTCAACCGGGCCTATGCGCTCAACTTCATTGTCGCCGGGTTCGGCCAGAGAGCGCAGCTCCCGTTGTAGGCTGGCTGGAAAGGGAAGTAGGCAACGACTCAGTAAGTTGGGCTTGCTCGTAAAGTCTGCCAGCACCAGATCAATGCCATCCAGGCTGGTGCCGGACATAATGCCAATATAGAGTTGTGGCAGCACTTATGGCACCGCCACCAGCAGTTGTTGCTGTTGGTTTTGCAGTTCAGCCAGCACTTCAGTGGCCTGGGCAATAAAGTTCGTTTTATCGGCTCCGGTCAGTGCCTGTGCTTGCGGCAGTTGGACTGTCCGTGGGTTACGATGCACGCCATTGACCACAAACTCGTAATGCAAGTGTGGCCCGGTGACCCGACCGGTAGCACCCAGACGGCCAATCACCTGGCCCTGACGGACCCGGTCGCCAACCCGGACCTGACGGCGCGATAAGTGCAGGTATTTGGTGACGATGTTGTTGCCATGTTGAATAAAGACATAGTTGCCGTTCAGATTGTTGTAAGTGGATGCGATGACCCGTCCATCGCCGGTCGCCATAATAGGAGTTCCGACGGGCGCCACGTAGTCGATGCCGTTGTGGGCCGCAACCCGCCCGGTGACCGGGTGCAGCCGTCGTGGGTTAAAGTTGGAACTGATACGGGTAAACTCGACGGGCGCCCTCAAAAATGCCTGGCGCATGCTGGTGCCATCTGGCTTATAATAATGGCCATCGCTATGGCGAACGGCCTGAATCAACCGGCCCTGATTGGTGAATTGCGCGGCCAGGATCTTGCCATCGCCGATGAACTCGTCGCCATTGTAATTGCGCTCAAATAAAACGGTAAAGCTATCACCGGCTCGGATATCGAGGGCAAAGTCAATGTCCCAGCCAAAGATGCTGGCCAGAGCCATAATCTGGCTGTTGCTAAGACCGGCATCCAGGCCTGCGTGCCAGAAGCTGGAGCGGATGGTGGCCGCGGCATACTGGGTGCGCGTTTCAAGCTCCAGTTGCTCGCGTACCGCCTGAAAACGGCCTTCGTCATCACGAATTACCCGCAAGGACTCCAGCCGACTAATGGCGTAGTGAAGCTGCTGCAACTGACCTTCGTCATCCAAGCCAAACTCCAGCGTTTCCCCCGGAAACAGCCGGGTCAGGGTGCGGGTACTGTCGCCAAGTGCCAGAATAGCCAACATGGTTTGTTGGCTGACATTGGCCCGGCGAAATAAATTGGAAAGCGCATCGCCTCGCTGCACCGTCATGCTGTGCCAGTGCAGCGAATCGGCCGCCTGTTCGGGCTCTTCAGGTAAGGTCTCGGTCTCCATTGCAACATCAACCAGTTCGATGGTGGGCGGTGCGAGAGCTTCAGTATGAATGCTTTCGGACTGCACTTCGGTGAGCAGATCCGAGGCTG
>SKGJ01000332.1 GCA_007117525.1 Alkalimonas sp. | reverse complement strand
GTCCAGGTAGCTATCAAAGTGGTAATGGCTATCGGCGCGTTTAAAAAAAACAATGGCGGTTTGGTAAATAGGTTCCGGAAAGTAAAACGCCTGCTCACGTTCGTCGGTATGTTTGACCCCAAGCACTGCCGCATACTGGCCGAGACGGCTGGCTTGCATGGCTCTGGCAAAGGGCATGTAATGGATTTCGACTGGTTGCTCCATCTTATCAAAGGCGGCCTGCATAATGGCGGTCAAAGCCCCGCCCTCTGGCAGGTGCTCGCCAGTATGTGGACTGTAATCGGAGCTGGCAATTAACAGGGGTTCGGCCCAGATGATGTAGCTGGCAAGCAGCAGACCAAACCCGATGGCAGTCGCTTTCATGGCACCGGATGTCGCGGTTATTTTTTTTAGTATGGCAGAAAACGTTAGGGCGTGTTGACCTTTGCTGTTTGTTTTTGCAGCGAACGAAATCTAAACAGCACAGGTCAACACGCCCTAGAGCGCGACAAAAGAAAGGCGCCCATCAGGGCGCCAAAGTGGGCAAAGCAACCAGGAGAGCAGCCCAAAACACCGCAGTTAGTCGTTCAAAAAGTCGCGCAGTACATCCGCCACGGCTGCCATGCCTACCACGCCATCCAGGTGCCCCCAGATGCCGGGGATTTCATGGTAGTGCACTGTTTTTCCGGCTGCTTCCAGCGCTTGTTGGGTGGTGCGGCTCATTTGTGGCAGCAGCAGCTGATCGCCGGCAGCAGGCAGCAACAGGGTCGGTGCTTGCACCTGCTTTAAGGCTTGTTGCCAGTTGTCCCCCATGCCGGCTCGAAAGAGCTGGGATGCACGCACCAGATAGAGGATATGGTTGGCATCCTGATAAGCGGCCCGGATGGCAGCGTGCTCACGCAGTTGCTGCCAGGCCGAAAACTCCGCTCGTATGTCCTGATGGGGCGCTGCATCGGTGTAGGGCGCCGGGTAACGCAGGTTAAAGCCGGTGGGGTAGACCGCATCCTGAATGATGTAGGATAACGCCGTGATCAAGCCTTCGGTCGGTTGCCCCGTGGCGTAGTAATCGCCGTTGTTCCAGGCCGGATCGGCTTTAATCGGGTAAGCCCAACGCTCCAGGCGAACGGCTGCCCAGGCATCGATAAAGGCGCTGCCGATCACCGGCACCAGCCGCTCTACTCGTTCCGGATAACGGGTTGCCCACTCAATGGCCTGAAAAGAACCCATCGATGGCCCGATCACCGCATGCAGGCGTTCAATGCCCAGGCTATCGAGCAAAGCGCGTTGCACCTCGACAAAGTCGCCAATGGTGACTACCGGGAAGTCCAGTCCCCAGGGTTTGCCGGTGGCTGGGTTGATGGTGGCCGGGCCTGTGGTGATGACGTTGGGGTCAAACACATTGGCATTGACCAGGGTATCGACACTGATGACATAAAAGCGGTCGGTATCGATGGCTTTACCCGGGCCTATGATGGCATCCCAATAGCCTGGAACAGGGTCATCGGCACTGTACTTGCCCGCTGCATGGGAACTACCGGAAAAAAAGTGCGTGATCAAAATGACATTGTCTTTGGCCTCATTCAGCTGGCCATAGGCTTCCCAGCCCACCTGAACCGGCGCAATGACCTGGCCATTTTCGGTGGTGAATTCGGCGATTTCAAAGCGCTGTTTTTCGACCAGCATGGCCTTGGCCAGGCCGCTGAACAGCAAAGCGACGAGCAGCAGACTACGAAGCAACATGCGTTATCTCCTTAAACTAATTGGAACAGGCCAATGGCGACAAAAACGCCGGCTAAAGGCACCAACACACTGACCACCGCTACCGGCCAGTAGGCGTTTTGGTGGGTTTCACCACAAATAGCACGAATGGTGGTGACGACATAGCCGTTGTGCGGTAAGGAATCGAGTGCACCGGACGAAATAGCCACCACCCGGTGCAATTGTTCCGGGTCAACCCCACGGTCAAGGTAAGTCGGTGCAATTTCCGGCAGTGCAATGGCCTGGCCACCGGAAGCAGAGCCAGTCAGACCCGCAATGGCACTGACGGCTACGGCAGCCCCCAGCAGCTCAGGGCCAGGCAGATGCGTCATGTAGTCGACCACACCGGCAAAGGCAGGTGTTAAGCGGGCTACGCTGCCAAAGCCGACCACAGCCGCGGTATTGCCAATCGCCAGCAAGGCACCCAGTACCCCTTCATTGGTTGCCGCGGCCGGATTGCGTAAAAACTTCATATTGAGCAGGTACAAGCTGCTAACGCCGCCAGCTAGGGCCACAATCAGCGCTGCCTGTTGCAAGGACTCATGCAAAAAGAACGAGAGGGTGAGTACCACCAGCAGGGGGATAATGCCAAAGATAGGGTTTGGCAGGTTGCGGTCTTCCACCTCGGGATCGCTGGCGCGTTGAATAAAATGCTCGCCCTTGGCCACCGCCTTGCGGATCATCCACATCAGGCTCATGTAGCCGCTGATGGCCATAATGACCGCCACTACCAGGCTGACTTCCCAGCCGGCATAAGGGGTGGTGCCGAGGTAAGGGATGGGGATCCAGTTCTGGATTTCCGGTGAGCCCGCCGAGGTCATGGTAAAGGTCACCGAACCCAGTGCCAGCGCTGCCGGGATAAAACGTCTGGGCAGGTTGGCACCTTTAAATAAACTCACCGCCATCGGGTAGGCCGAGAAAGCCACCACAAAGACGCTGACGCCGCCATAGGTCAAGACTGCACAGGCCATCACTACTGCCAGCACCGCCCGGGTGTGGCCGATGCGTTTGACAATCGCCAGCGCCACGGCATCGGCAGCGCCGGTGTGCTCCATCAGCTTGCCAAACAAAGAACCCAGCAAAAACATTAAAAACCAGGCGGCGACAAAGCCTGAAAAGCCGGTCATGTAGCCATGAACAAAGTCGACTTTATCGGCCAAATCCCAAAAAGGAATGCCATTGGTGGCGGCCACCATCAGTGCGCACAACGGCGCTGTGATAAAGAGATTGAAGCCCCGCATCGTCAACACGATCAACAGCAGCAACCCCAGGATTAACCCGAATAACCCCAGCATGCAAAATTCCTCGTTTAATTTTGATTCAGTGTGATACAACAGCCTGACTCAGGCCATAGTACTAAGGTACAGGTTAAAAATTCTGCATTTAAGCCTACAGTAGAGGCGTAATGTTAACGACTCACGCAGGAGAGCCATGATGGCAACGAACGAAAAACTAAAAAACAGCAGGGTGACAACTCGGGGATTTACCGTCAGCGCACTGGCTCTGGCGGTTGGCGCCAGCCTGATGGCAACAACGGCGATTGCTGGTGATGAAGAGTCAGCGGAGGCCAGTGAACTGAAACTGGAGCGGATTGAAGTCACCGCCCGTCGCACGGTAGAGAATCTGCAACGCGTGCCGGTTGCTGTGACCTCCATTGGTGCCGATGACATTGAGCAACGCGGGCTATCAACCATTTTGGAAGTGCAGCAATTTTCGCCCAATACCACTTTGCAGCAAAGTCGCGCCACCAACTCCACCTTAACGGCCTTCATTCGTGGCGTAGGCCAGGAAGATCCGCTGTGGGGTTATGAGCCCGGTGTTGGCATTTACATCGATGATGTCTATGTCGCCCGGCCCCAGGGTGCGGTACTGGATATCCTCAATATTGAGCGGGTGGAAGTGCTGCGCGGGCCTCAGGGGACCTTGTACGGCAAAAACACCATCGGTGGCGCCGTCAAGTACGTCACGCGGCAAATGACGGGCGATACGGAGTTTTCCATCAATGGCACGGTGGGCAGCTACAACCAGCGTGACCTGAAAGTCACCGGCCAGCTGCCGCTGATCCAGGACCGGCTCTATTTCGGTCTGGGCTATGCAAATTTGCAGCGGGATGGTTACGGTGAGTTTTTGATTTCCGACCTGCCCAATCAGGACAAAGAAAACTACAACAAAGACATTCAGGCCTTTCGGGCCACCCTGGAGTTTCGTCCTGGCGATAACTTTTTTATGCGGTTGAATTACGACAAAACCGACGACAAATCCAACTCCAAAGGCGGTTTCCGCCTGCTACCAAGCTTGCTGACCGATGCGCCGGTGCCAGACAGTGTCTACGATTCCTACACCAGCCTGCCAACCTGGACCCGGGTTGAAACCGAAGGCGTGAGCTTGTTGATGGACTGGGCGGTCAGCGACAGCATCAGTGTCAAGTCCATTACCTCACGGCGGGAAAATTACTCGCCGGTCAATATCGACTTTGACAACACGCCACTGCGTATTTTTGATGTGCCAGCGATTTACGAAGATAAATGGTTTACTCAGGAGTTGCAGCTGAATTACCGCAGCGACAACCTAAGTCTGGTGTCTGGTTTGTACTACTTCACCTCTGAGTCGTGTGGGGTGTTCGATGCCATTTTGGAAGTGCTGGGGCAAACCGCCTTTGGGACACCTGGGTTGACCCGTGAAGTGGCTGGCTGCAGCGACAGCGACAGCAGTGCGGCTTATGCTCAGGGAACCTATCGTTTGAATGACCAGTGGTCCCTGACTGCTGGCCTTCGTTACACCAAGGACAAAAAAGATGCCCTGGTCCGCAATGGCCTGATTTTCGATACTGTTTACCCAGAGTCGGGTTGGGTGCCTGGTTATGTCCGGCCAGATGGCCTGCAAACCCCGATCGTGCTCGATGACAGTGCCAGTTGGAGCAAGTGGACTCCGAAGTTTGGGGTGGAATACCAGCACAGCGTCGATACCATGTTTTTTGCCAGCTTTAGTCAGGGCTTTAAATCCGGTACCTTTAATCCACGGGCCGAAACCGCTGAGCCAGCAGCCAATCCGGAAGATGTGTACTCGTATGAGATTGGGGTAAAGAGCGATTTGACCAATACCTTCCGTCTCAATGCCACCTTGTTTATGCTGGATCACAAAAACCGCCAGTACATCTCGGTGATCCCGGATCCAAACGACTCCTCGGTGTTGAACCAGCGGTTGGGCAATGTGGGTCAATCCGATGCGACCGGTGCTGAGTTTGAGTTTACCTGGATGGCTAATCGCAACCTGCAGTTGTACGGTAGCCTTGGTTTGATTGATGCGAAGTTTAAAAATGTCTTTAGCTTTGATGCTACGACTGGTCAGCAGATCGACATTACCGATAACTTTGTCATCACCAATACGCCAAAAACCACTGCAAACCTGGGCTTTAGTTATGAAATGCCGCTGGCTTCCAGTGGGGATTTGATTTTCAACGGCAACTATGCCTACCGCAGCAAATACTCACTGACAGAAGTGGGTAACCTGTTGGAGCAAAGCAGTTATGGCTTGTTGAATCTGTCGGTCAACTGGTTGAGCGCCAATGGCCACTGGACGGTGGGTCTGCATGGCAAAAACCTGACCAATGAGCAGTACCTGGTGGGGAATTATGCCTTTATTTCCATTGCCGATGACGGTAGCTTTATTCCGGGCTTGGGTGGCGACAATACCCTGATCGGTTATTACGGCGATCCCCGCACCATCAGCCTGACGGTCGGCTACCGCTTCTAAGGCGGTTACTGTGGCCGGAACTGTACTGTTAGGGTCAGTTCCGGCTATGATAGTGGTCACGCCTTCTTGTTTGCTAACCTGGTACCGCTATGATTGCCATCATTGCCGATGATCATCCGCTTTTCCGTGTAGCCTTGTCTCAGGCCGCACAAACCATTCTGGGCGACCAGGCGCTGTTGCTGCAAGCTGACAGCATGGAGCGGGTCTGGGCATTATTGCGTCAGCACCCGGATACCAGTTTAATTTTCCTCGACTTAAAAATGCCCGGCGCCGATGGCTTTGCCGGCTTGACTGCTTTGCGCACCGAGTACCCGGATGTGTCGGTGCTGATGGTCTCGGCGGTGGAAGATCCTGCGGTGATCAAACAGGCCATGCAGCTGGGCGCTGCTGCTTATGTGCCTAAATCGGCACCGCTGGATCTGATGGCGGCAGCCATCGCCGCAGTGCAGCAGGGCGATAGCTGGTTACCGGCCGAGCTCAGCCAGGAAGTGGCCGAAGCCAGCAGTCTGATTGATGATGACTTTGCCAGTCGGCTGGAGCAGCTGACGCCGCAACAGTTCCGGGTGCTGAAAATGATTGCCGATGGCTTGCTGAACAAGCAAATTGCCTACGAGATGAATGTGCAGGAGACCACCATCAAGCAGCATGTGTCGGCTATTTTACGCAAGCTCAATGTCAACAACCGTACTCTGGCCGGTATTCTGTTCGAAAAACTGAAGCTGCCGGAAACGGGTTCTTAATATTCCCTCAATCAATGCCTGTGATGCTATGCATTTATCCTCTTTATGATAAAGGCGGTTTTTGCCAGTCAATTCCTGCTTTTTGTGGCTGTTCTTTCACTGTTGGCGTGCTGTGCACAGCCTGTTTGTGGTAAGTAGAGCGGAGAAGTATTTAGTAATTCATTAAAAATCAACGATTAACTGCATTTGTGCCCTTTGTTCTGAGCAGGATTACAGGTGAATCTTGTCATAATATTGATGAATGGCAGGAATGGAGTTTATTGATTGTATTTATGCGTCAATCAGGGCTAGATTAAAACCACAACAGCCATACGCCCTGAGGAAAACAGCATGACTTACCAAGCCACCCTGGATAAATTCGCCACCCTGATTGGCAGCCACGACCAAAGCTGGCAGGAAATCAGCCCGGAATACGCCGCCCGTATGGCGCTGCAAAACCGCTTTCAAACTGGGCTGGATATTGCCCGTTACACCGCCGGCATTATGCGCCAGGACATGGCCGACTACGACGCCGACAGCAGCCAGTACACCCAGTCGCTGGGCTGCTGGCATGGTTTTATCGGCCAGCAAAAACTGATTGCGATTAAAAAACACTTTGGCAGCACCGACAAAAAGTACCTGTATCTGTCGGGCTGGATGATTGCAGCACTGCGCTCTGAGTTTGGCCCATTGCCGGACCAGTCGATGCATGAAAAGACCTCGGTGCCCAGCCTGATCGAAGAGCTGTACACCTTTTTACGCCAGGCCGATGCGCGTGAGCTGGGTGGTTTGTTCCGCCAGCTGGATGCCGCCAAAGAAGCGGGCGATGCCGCCAAAGCGGCTGAGTTGCAGCAGCAAATCGACAACCATCAGACCCATATCGTGCCGATCATTGCCGACATCGATGCCGGCTTTGGCAACGAAGAAGCCACCTACTTGCTGGCAAAGAAAATGATTGAAGCCGGTGCCTGCTGCATTCAGATTGAAAACCAGGTGTCGGATGAAAAGCAGTGCGGCCACCAGGATGGCAAGGTGACGGTTCCTCATGCCGACTTCCTGGCCAAAATCCGCGCCGTGCGTTACGCCTTCTTAGAGCTGGGCGTGCCGGATGGCGTCATTGTGGCCCGGACCGACTCGCTGGGTGCCGGCCTGACCAAGCAAATTGCGGTGACCAAAGAGCCGGGCGATCTGGGCGACTTGTACAACAGCTTCCTGGATGGCGACTACGTGCAAAGCGCCGACGACATTGCCAACGGTGATGTGGTGGTCAAAGCCAATGGCAAGTTGTTAAAGCCAAAGCGTCTGGCCAGTGGCTTGTTCCAGTTCCGCCCAGGCAGTGGTGAAGATCGGGTGGTGCTGGACTGCATCACCTCCTTGCAGCATGGTGCTGATCTGTTGTGGATTGAAACCGAGAAGCCGCATGTGGGCCAGATTGCGGCCATGGTCAACCGCATTCGTGAAGCGGTGCCCAATGCCAAGCTGGTGTACAACAACAGCCCGTCCTTTAACTGGACGCTGAATTTCCGTCAGCAGGTATTTGATGCCTGGCAGCAGGCAGGCAAAGACGTCTCGGCCTTTGATCGCGCCAAACTGATGAGCGCCGAGTACGACAGCAGCGAGCTGGCGATTGAGGCGGACCGTCGCATCCAGACTTTCCAGGCCGATGCAGCCCGTGAAGCAGGTATTTTCCACCACCTGATCACGTTGCCAACCTACCACACGGCAGCGCTTTCGACCGACAACCTGGCGAAAGAGTACTTTGGTGAAGCGGGCATGCTGGGCTATGTGGCCGGCGTACAGCGCAAAGAAATCCGTCAGGGCATTGCCTGCGTCAAGCACCAGAACATGGCGGGCTCGGATATGGGCGACGATCACAAAGAATACTTCTCTGGTGATGCGGCCTTAAAAGCCTCCGGCAAAGACAACACCATGAATCAGTTCTAAGCCTGGTTGGGGCTTGTGATTGGGCAGCGCTTGCGCTGCCCTTTTTTTGCCCTGCTTTTTGGAGATCTGCTGTTCAGCACATGGTTCGATGCAAAAAATGCTACCATAGGCTTGTTGTGTGAGTCTGCCGGGGAAGCCGTTATGCTACTGAGTCTGTTGGGTTGGGGAGCTTGGATGTTGGCGCTTTGGTGGAGCTTCCCGCGCGAATTTTGGCCCAAGCTCAGGGCCGAGCCGGAGTACCAGCATCTGGTGTTTGGCTCGGCGGCGGTGTTGCTGCTGCTGTGGTTGTTGCAAGCCAGTATCTACCAGGGCCTGGCAGTGCATTTTCTGGCCATTACGGTGCTGACGCTCTGCCATGGTTGGCGCATTGCGATCTGGATTTGCCTGTTGCCCTGGCTGGTTTTGCTGGCGCTTGGTCAGGTTTCTCTGGCCGATGGCGGCCTCTATGCGCTGACCACCTTTGTGTTGCCCGGGCTTTTTAGTGCGGCGGTGTTCTGGTTTAGCTATTATTTTTTGCCCCGGCATTTGTTTATCTACATCTTTGTGGCCGCCTTTTTTGCAGCGGCCCTGACCATAGCGCTGCATATGGGGCTTACCGCGCTCTGGTTTTATCTGGACGGGCGTTACCCCTGGCACATCATTCAGGATAACTACTTAGTGCTGGCGCTGTTGATCAGCTTCCCCGAAGCCTTGCTCAATGGCATGGCTGTGACCTTGATGGCGCTGTTCCGGCCGCATTGGCTGCGAACCTTTTACGACAATGAGTACCTGGCTCCTGAGCGTTGATAATGACCTTAACGCAACAGCCGTTGAAACAGCCGTTTTAGGGCTACCGGCTTCAGGGGTTTTAGCAAAAAATGGAAGCCGGCGTTTAAGGCGTCTTCCCGGATTTGCTCGCTGTGATCGGCCGAGTGAATCACCACCGGCAGCTGCAGCGAAAAGTGATTGCACAGCTGCTCCGCCACCATCACACCGGTGGCGCCGTTATCCAGATGGTAATCAAACAACAGCACATCGGGCTTTAGGCCGTCACGAATGGCCTGCAGTGCTTGCTCGGGCCCGGTGATCGGATGCACCTGGCAGTCCCAGCTGCGCAGCAATTCGGTCACGGCCTGCAGCAACTGCGCATCGTTGTCGAGCAGCAACACGGTTTTGCCGGTAAAGCTGGCTTTGATATCGGCCGGGCTGACGGTTTTGGCTTGCGGTGCAGGCAAAGCGCACAGTGGCAGCTGAATGCTAAAGCAACTGCCCTGGCCCGGAGCAGAGCGCACACTCAGTGGGTGCTGCAGCATGCTGCTGATGCGATTGGCGATAGCCAAACCCAGGCCCAGGCCTTTTTGGTGCTGACTGTCGCCTTGTTGGAACTCTTCAAAAATCCGCTGCTGATCCTGCTCTGCGATGCCAATGCCGGTATCTATGACCCGGATCTCCAACTGGCTACCTCGGCGTTTGCAGCCGAGCACCACCCGGCCCTGCTCGGTGTAACGGATGGCATTGGCCAGCAGGTTTTGCACCACCCGTTTCAGCAGTTTGCGATCGGTACGCACCGCCAGTTTGCTTGGCAGATAACGAAAACTCAGGCCCTTTTCCGCCGCCAGCACACCGGCATCGCGCGCACTGTCGTCCAACAGGTCGGTCAGGGCGATTGGTTGATGGTGGGCTTTGATTACGCCGGCGTCCAGCTTGGTCAACTCCAGAATAGAGGCCAGCAGCTCTTCGGCCGAGTCGAGCGAGCGGATCAAGTGCTCGCTAAGCTGCTGTTGCTCAATGGAGTCGGCTTTTTCCCGCAGCAAACCGGCAAAGAGAGCGGCGGCGTTGAAAGGCTGCATCAAATCGTGGCCGGCAGCGGCAAAGAAACGGGTCTTGGCCTGGGTACTGGCTTCAATTTTTTGCTGGGCCTGTTGCAGCTGCTGGTTCAGAGTTTCCAGCTTGCGGGTACGATCGGCCACCCGTTGCTCCAAGGTCAGATTGCTTTGCTCCAGCGCTTGTTGCACCTCAATAAAGGAACTGATGTCGGTGAAGGTGGTGACAAAGCCACCGCCAGGCAACGGGTTGCCTTGCATCTCGAACACCCGACCGTCTTGTTGTGGTCGCTGGAATTTGTAGCTGCTGCCCTGGCGCAGGTAGCTGAGACGTTTTTCCACTTCACTTTCTATATCGGCACTGTGGATCAAACCGCGCTCGGCATTAAAGCGGATCAAATCGGCCACCGGCCGGCCAACGTCGACCAGACCAGCAGGGTAGGCAAACATATCCAGATAGCGCTGGTTCCAGGCAATGATCCGCAGATCGGCGTCCACCACACTGATGCCCTGGCTGATGTTGTCGATGGTGGCCTGCAGCAGCGCCTGATTGAATTGAAACACCTGGCTGGCTTCATCGACAAAGCGGGCCACGGTTTCCAGTGGCAACTGGCTGTGACGGCTGGCAGCATCCATCACCAGCCGCATGGAGGCGCCGCCAATCACCGCCGATAAGGAACGTTCGCAGGCCTGCACCAGATTGGCCGGTGCCGGGGTGTATTGCTCGGGCTCGGTACTGCGCACACTGCGCTGCAGCACCCGGTTGGCTTCCGACTCGCCGGCAAAACGGCGCAGCAACAAATAGCAGTCCTGCACCGACAGACGCGCCTGACGATTGCTCAGGGCCTGGCTGGGGGCTTGTTTTTGCAAAAAGCGACCGCTTTCCAGCCATTCGCCCACCCGGGTCTGGGTGAGCTGACTGACCAGCAATACCATCAGCAAGTTGCAGCTTAAACTGAGCAGCACCCCCAGGGTAATGGCATCGTATTCCAGACCAAACAGCTGGTGCGGTGCCAGCCAGCCGATGCCAAAAGGCCCCTGCGTCAGCCATTGATTGCCAAGCCAGCCGGCCCGGCTTAGTTCCGGCAACAGCAGGATGTAGGCCCAGAGCAGGGCACCGCTGAGCAAGCCCGCCAGCGCACCCTGTTGGTTGACCCGGCGAGACAGCAGGCCCAGGATCAGCGCCGGTGCCAGCTGTGCCACCAGCGCAAAGGCCATCAGTCCCAGTTGCGCCAGACCGGTTTCGGTGCCGATCCAGCGGTAATAGACAAAGCCCAACATCAGCACCAGCAGCATCGATACCCGGCGCAGATTGGCAATTTTTAATAAGCCCGGCGGATTGTGTTCGGTTTGACGGGCACGAAACAGCAGTGGAGTCAGCAGTTCGTTGGTGATCATAATGCCCAGCACCACCGTCGCCACCACCACCATGCTGGTGGCCGCAGAAAAACCGCCCAGATACGCCAGCAGGGCGATGTCGGTGCGGTTGGCTGCCAGTGGCAATTGCACCACCACCAGATCGATGTTGCCTTCATGCCCCAGCAACATGACACCCGCCAGTGCCAGCGGCAGGGTGAAGAGGCTCATCAGCAGCAGGTAAAGCGGGAAAATCCAGCGGGCACTGCGCAAATGCCCCAAGCGTTGATTCTCGACAAAGGAGACATGGAACATGCGGGGTAAACAAAGGGTGGCGGTAAAGCCCAGCAGCACATGGATCCAGTAGCTGTGGGTAGGCAGCGCCTGACGTTGCAGCTCGGCCAGTCCCGGATGCTCACGGGCGGCGCTGAAAATAGACTGAAAGCCATCGTAAATGCCAAAGCAGACAAAGGCACCGATCGCCAATAACGCCAGCAGTTTGACCAGCGACTCAAAGGCAATGGCCGTCATCAAGCCGGGGTTGGGCTGGTGGGCCTTGGCGCTTTTACTGACAAAGAGCAGTGCAAATACTGCCATCCACAGGCTGACATAGAGGCCGGTATCCCGGAACCAGTCGCTGGCTTGTTCGCTGGCAACCAGCACATTGATGCTGGTCGAGACGGCGTGCAGCTGCAGGGCAATGTAGGGGATGACGGCTAAAAACAAGATCAGCGTAATGCTGACCGCCAACAGCCGGGAATGGCCAAAGCGGGTGGCAATAAAGTCGGCAATGGAGGTAATGCGGTAGCGGCGGCAGGCAATGGCGATGCGAGCCATCAGCTGAAAGCCGAACCAGAACAAGATAAAGGAACCAATGTAGGTGGGCGGGATCCACCAGCCATTGACGGCCGCCTGGGCTGTCACGCCATAAAAAGCCCAGGAGGTGCAGTAAATCGACAGCGCAAAGCTAAAAACCCAGGGCGCCAGTGGATGCTTGCCGTCGATGCGGCGGCCAAAGTAACCGACGCTAAAGAGTACCACCAGATAGAGCACCGAAATCACCGCTATGGTGCCAAGGCCAATGTGGCCTTGCTCTGCGATCAATTCGGCGGGTTCTTTCATGCGCTATCCTAAGGGGCTGGCAGCAAGCGTTTTGTTGAGCTTACCGCGCTGTCCAGCCACCGTCCAGCACCAGGGTCTGCGCCGTGATGTGGCGGGCGGCATCCGAGCACAGAAAAGCCGCGCTGGCAGCAATTTCCGCCACATCGATAAAGGCCTTTTGTGGCATCGGCGCCAGCATGATGTTGTCGATGACCTCCTGCTCGCTGATGCCGTGCTCTTTGGCTTGAGCGGCAATCTGTTGCTCCACCAGCGGGGTTTTGACGTAGGCCGGGCAGATGGTGTTGATGGTAATGTTGTGGCTGGCGTTTTCCAGCGCCACCACCTTGCTAAAGCCAATCAGGCCATGTTTGGCTGCCACATAGGCCGACTTAAAAGGCGACGCCACCAACGCATGGATGGAGCCAATGTTGATAATGCGGCCAAAGCCCCGCTGCTGCATGCCAGGCAGCATGGCTTTGCTCAGCATGGCCGGGCCGGTCAGCATCACTTCCAGCAGCAAGCGCCACTTCTCTGCCGGAAAATCTTCCAGCCGGGCGACATGCTGGATGCCGGCATTGTTGACCAGCACATCGGCCGGAAAGTCCCGGGCGCAGCGCGCTATCGCATCGGCATCGGTTACATCCAGTACCGACCCCTCGGCGGCAAAGCCCTGCTGGCGCAGCTGTTCGACACAGCGCTCAATGCGATCGGGCAGTAAATCTGCCAGCACCACCTGGTGGGACTGGCGGGCAAAGTGTTCGGCTACGGCAAAGCCGATACCACCGGTGGCTCCGGTAATGACAATACGCATTTTGGGGACTCCTGTTCGGCACAATCTCGTCACAATCACTCCATGCTAGGTGCAAGGACCGGCATCGGCAACGGTACTTTAGTGCTAGGTCGCTCTGTGGCTTGCTATCGGGTTTGGCTATCTGGGCGGCCGGAACGGCTGAATTCAACTGATCGGCTTTTGTCACGCCGCTGCTTTGTGGTACAGTCTGGCGGTTTAAAACGATAAAAAGTGTCGCTTTTGGCCTGTTCCAGCATGTTTTACTGTTAACTTTGCGCTGCTTTCCATTTTTTTCGCGATAAGCTGTTAAAAACAGTGCTTTTGTAATGGCAGCCTGCTTGTGGCAGCTCTGGCCAGCGACCGCAATAGATAAAAGAGGCTTTGTTATGGCTGGTTCACAGCAGTTTGATACCCCAACGGAAAAGCGCGGCTGGTTTACCCGCTTTTTGGATACCGTGGAGTGGCTGGGCAATTTGCTGCCCCATCCGGTAACTCTGTTCGCGCTCTTTGCTCTGGCCGTGGTGCTGGGCAGTGGCGTGGCGGCATTTTTTGAGTTAAGCGCCATTGATCCCCGGCCGGAAGGCGCTGCTGGCCGTTCCCCCGATGGCGTTATTACCGTGGTCAGCTTGCTCAGTGTCGAAGGTTTGCAGCGCATTGTTTCCAATCTGGTGACCAACTTTACCGGCTTCCCGCCGCTTGGGGTGGTGCTGGTGGCGCTGCTGGGCGTCAGTGTGGCCGAGCACTCCGGCTTAATTTCAGCTGCCATGCGCGGCCTGGTGATGAACGCTTCACCGCGAATGGTGACCGTGACCATTGTTTTTGCCGGCATTGTGTCGAACACTGCCTCTGAACTGGGGTACGTGGTGCTGATCCCGATGGCTGCGGCCATTTTTTACTCGCTGGGGCGCCATCCGCTGGCAGGTTTGGCCGCGGCCTTTGCCGGAGTCTCCGGTGGCTACAGCGCCAATTTGCTGATCGGCACCATTGATCCGCTGCTGGCAGGCTTTACCGAGGCTGCTGCGCATTTGATTGATCCTGAATACACGGTCGGGCCGGAAGCCAATTACTTCTTTATGGTGATCAGCACCTTTGTGATTGCCATTTTGGGTGCCATTGTTACCGAGAAAATTGTCGAGCCGAAGCTGGGCAAGTACGATCGCTCGGAAGCGACCGTCGACCTGGATAACCAGGGGCTGGAGCCGCTGCGAGCGGAAGAGAAGCGCGGTCTTATCGGTGCCGGTTTAACCCTGGCGGCGTTGCTGGGCCTGCTGGCGCTGACCGTGGTGCCGGAAAATGGCGTTTTGCGTAACCCGGATACCGGTGGCGTGCTGGGCTCGCCGTTTTTGCGTGGCATCGTGGTCTATATCTTTATCACCTTTGCCATTCCGGGCTTTGTCTACGGCAAAATTGCCGGCACCATGAAAAACGACAAAGACGTGATCAATGCGATGTCGAAAAGCATCAGCTCGATGGGGCTTTACATTGTGCTGGTGTTCTTTGCTGCGCAGTTTGTTGCCTTCTTTGGCTGGACCAACTTAGGCACCATTTTTGCGGTTAAGGGCGCAACCTTCCTGCAAGAAATGGGGCTGACCGGGCCACTGCTGTTTGTGCTCTTTATTGCCATGTGTGGTTTTGTCAATCTGATGCTGGGCTCGGCCTCGGCGCAGTGGGCCATTACCGCGCCGATTTTTGTGCCCATGCTGATGATCATCGGTTACTCACCGGAAGTGGTGCAGGCGGCCTACCGCATTGGTGACTCGGTCACCAACCTGATCACACCGATGATGAGCTACTTTGGCCTGATCCTGGCAGTCGCTGCCCGCTACAAAAAAGAGATGGGCATCGGAACCCTGATTGCCACCATGCTGCCCTACACCATGGTGTTCTTTGTCGGCTGGGTCACGCTGTTTTGTGTTTGGGTCTTTGTGCTGGGCTTGCCGGTTGGGCCGGGCTCACCGACTTACTACAGCTTCGAAGGCTAGGGTCGTTTCCAACAAGACAGGGCAGCGTCAGGCTGCCCTTTTCTTTTATGGCTTTGCGCTTTGGTTGCTGCTTTTCTCGCCGTCCAGTGGGCTGGTCGATTCCCGCACCAGCAGCTCCGGAATAAAGACCGGTTGTGCCTGGATTTGGGCTTTGTTGGCATTGGGGCGGGTGTGCTTAAACAACAGCTCTGCCGCCTGAGAGGCTATGGTGCTGTTCGGCTGATGGGCGGTGGTGAGCGGTGGCCAGGTCTGACGCGAGAAAGGGCTGTTCTCAAAGCCGGCAATGGACAGCTCGTCCGGAATACGAATGTTCATCAGCCGGGCACTGAACAAGGCACCGGCGGCAATTTCATCGTTACAGGCAAAGACGGCACTGGGTCGCTTCGGCAACGCCATCAGCTTTTTAGCGCCTTCCACCCCGGACTCAAACGAATAATGGCCAGGGACGATGTACTTGGGGTTGACCGTTAAGCCGCGCTTGGTCAGGGCTGCTTTAAAGCCGGCTAAACGCTCGCCACTGGAGCTGTGCTCTTCGTCACCGCATAAAAAGGCGATGTCGGTGTGGCCGAGCTCAAGCAGATGATTGGTGATTTTAAAGGCGGCGGTAAAGTCATCAATCAACACACAGTTGTGCACGCCTGGCGATGGCGTTGAGCCCGATACAATGCGGACAAAGTCGACCTTCATATCTTCCAGCGCTTCTGCAATGTGCGGCATCTCGGAAAAAGGCGGCGTCAGGATCAGACCCGCCAGTCTTGATTTGGTAACCAGCTCTTTCACTTCGTCCACAATACCGGGGGACTTGGCATTGGTGGGGTGGATCAGCAGCTCGTAACCATGCTTTTTGCAGCTATCCAGCAAGCCCTTTTGCATATCAATGATGTAATAGGCATTGGGATTGTCGTAGATGTAGCCAATGCTGTACGAGCGGGTGCTGGCCAGATTACGGGCCGCTGCGTTGGGCTGGTAATGCAGCTCGTTGATGGCCGCCATCACCTTGTCGAAGGTATCTTTGCGAACCGAAGGCTCATTGTTCATCACCCGGGAGACGGTTTTAATCGACACTCCGGCGTGTTTGGCCACATCATTGATGGTGACTTTCATGCAGCATCCTTTGTTGTTTTTGGCTTTTTGGCAGAACGCAGTAACGGCAGCAGGTAAGAAAGCCTGCAGGCAAGCAACGATGACAGCGCTGGTCAAAATTATCGCATCATTGTGATAGTGATACGCTTTTTTTGACCAAATCGCAAGCAATCTGGCCATCTGGATGCGCACTTGCACCGCAGGTGGCTCGTAGATAAAGTCGGGACAACCCTTTGTTTACCTGCACTTTACCCGGTGTTTCACTCCATGCTGGCAGTACGCTAGCCGTTGCCATTTGGAAATAGTTGAAATTTTCATCGATTTTGGTTTGCAATCGCTAATTTTTTTGTGTAAGTTTATTTTTAATGACAGCGTTGTCATTAAGGGTCGGGAAAAATAAAGACAGCAGATGACAATAAGAGGAACGGGAGAAGCTTATGTCCAGCAATAAAATCAACAAGTGTGCCCTGGCGGTAAAAATGGGCTTAATGGCTGGGGCCTTGGGTCTTAGCATGCCAGCCATGGCCAATGACGGGGTCACTGAAGACAATGTCGAAGTGATTCAGGTACGTGGTATTCGTGCTTCGCAGGAAGCCAACCTGAATGCGAAACGTTTTGCCAATGCCGTTGTCGACGTGGTAACTGCAGAAGATGTCGGTAAGTTTCCGGATAAAAACGTGGCTGAATCCTTGTCACGGATCACGGGGGTGGGTGTAAGTCGTGAATTCGGGGAAGGTGAAAAAATTACCATTCGTGGTGCCAGCTCTGCAACCAACCGCACCTTGCTCAATGGCCAGACCATCGCTACTGCAGATTGGTTTATTCTGGATGCGCCAGGTCGTAGCTTTAACTACACCATGTTGCCATCTGCTCTCGTTTCGGATTTAGAAGTCTATAAGTCGCCAATGGCGCGCATTGATGAAGGCTCCATTGGGGGTACTGTTGTTCTGCGCACTCGTCGTCCGCTCAATCTGGATGCCAACACCGTCAACCTGGGTGTTGAAATGCAGTACACGGAAACCTCTGGAAATTGGGATCCTCAGCTTTCCGGCTTGTATTCCTGGAAAAACGAGGATGAAACCTTTGGTGTGTTGGTTTCAGCCATGCGCCAGGATCGTGACTTTGTCCGTCAGGGCTTTGAGGTGTTGGGTTGGCCGGATAATCCAGATTTGGAGCTCAAAGTCCCCAGCCACATTGGTGTGGCGCGTTTTCAACAAAAGCGTCAGCGCGAAACGGTGTTTGCATCCTTTCAATTTGCTCCAAGCCATGAGTGGGATATCACCTTCAATGCCCTGAACTCCAAAGTGGATGCGGACAACCAAAACTCAAACTGGCTGATTTTTGTCAACAATGACGCAGCCAGCCTGGGCGGGCTAACCACCATCGATAACAGCATTGTGGCGGGCTCTGTAGCCGATGGTGGAACTTCTGCATTTAACTTTATCAATCGGGTTGCCTCGACCGAAACCCGCTCGCTGGATTTGGACATCAACTACAGTGGCGATGACTTTGAAGTTCATGCCCAGGTCGGAAGCACCCGTGCTAAAGGGGGCACCCTGCGCGAAACCTCATGGGAATATGGCGCAGCAACCGGCTACAACTTTGATTTGCGCGGCTCGACCCCATCGGCCAGCACTGACGTCGACGCGACCGATGCCAGCCAGTTCAATGCGGGTTGGATCTGGGGTGGTGAAAAGCCCACGACCGATCGGGAGAATTATGCTCAACTGGACTTGAGCTTTCCAGTGCAAGCCGGTGCCTTTACAGACATCCATGCCGGTGTGAAATACCGGGCCGCCAAGCGAACTCAAGATCGTATTGCCTACAGCTGGCATGGTCCCAACACCTTGAGCGACGAGAGCCTGGCGCCGGATTGGCCGGTTTATCTGCAGTATATTTTTGATAGCTGCCCAACCATGGCCGATTGCGGCCTGACTCAGGGCACCCATCATATTGATGCTGTTGTTAGTGGCAATATGACGCAGCAAATTGCTCACAACCGTGCCCGCATGGAAGAAATCGCCTTTGTCGGGTTAAACGGCGTACCGGCCGATTATGCGCGCTCACTGATTCTGGATGAGAACTGGGCGGTGGAAGAGGACATTACTGCCCTATACATTCAGGGTGACTTCGAGGGAGACAACTTCCGAGGCAATGTCGGGGTACGTTATGTCGATACCCGTCAGACCTCCGGCGGCTATGAGTTTTCCGGTGATAGCTGGGGCTTTCTGACCATTGACCGTGACTGGCTAACGCCAGCTGAGCTGGCCTGGGTTGAGCAAAAAAATAATTACCAGGAAATTTTGCCTAGTTTTAACCTGGCTTATGATTTGGCCGATGACACCATCTTACGTTTTGGTGCAGCCCGGGTGATGGCGCGGCAAAATTGGAACGATATTTCAACGTCCATTACCTATGGCTCGCTGAATGTAGCCCAACCCACCGGTACGGCCAGCAACCCCGGCTTAAAGCCAATCATAGCCGACCAATTTGATGTGGCCTATGAGTGGTACTTTAACCCGCAATCTGTCTTGGCCGCGACGCTGTTTTACAAGCGCATTAAAAGCTACCGCAGCTTCAGTACCTTTGTCGATCAGCGCTACTGGGAAGAGGGTGACCAGATGGTTGATGTGACCTTCACTCGTCCTGAAAATGGCCCTGGTGGCTCGACCAAAGGCCTGGAGCTGACTTATCAGCAAGCTTTTGGTGAGCACTTTGGTGTGATTGCCAACTACACTTACACCGATGCTAAGCGCAGCGAAACGCGTGATGAAAGCATGCCAGGATCGGGCTTGGTGGAAGGCACTTCGGATCATATGTACAACCTGACCGCCTACTATGAAACTGACCTGTTCAGCGCCCGTTTAATGTACAACTACCGCACTGAGTGGTACAAAGGTTTGCACTTCAATGGCTCTGAGCTGTGGAATGACAACTATGGTCAACTGGATGCCAGCTTCACCTACAATGTGTCGGACAATGTCAGCTTGGCGTTGGAAGCCATCAACCTGACCAATGAGCAGGTGCTGGAGTACAACACCAACAAAGCACGTACTTTCTCTATTTATGAGAATGGCCGTCGCTTCGTGGCAGGCATCCGGGTCGCTTTCTAAACAGGTTACCCGACGGATTAGAAAGGGCTACCATCCAGTGTAGCCCTTTTTTATCAGGAGTTGACATGACCCGAGCTATTCGCAGTTGGCAGGCACCAACCTCAGAGGTGTTTTTTAACGAAATTTGGCCGCTGCAACAGCCTGCTGTGTTAAAAGGCCTGGTTGCAAACTGGCCTGCAGTGCAGCAAGGGCTGCAGTCGGATGGTGCTCTAGGCAGGTACCTGCATGGTTTTGATAACGGCCATGAAGTCACAACCTTGCTACTGGCGGCTGAAACGAAAGGGCAAATCGGTTACCAACCACAGCTGGATGGTTTCAATTTTGAGCGAAGGCACTATCCTGTATCGGCTATTGTGGCACAACTGATTCAAACTCAGGGGCAAGCGCAAGCCGTGCGCATAGCGGCACAAAGTGCTCTGGTGCATCAGTGCTTGCCTGGCTTTGAGCAAGACAATGTCAACCCGTTATTGCCCGGTGAGGTGAAGCCACGGATTTGGCTCGGCAACCGGGTGATGGTGCCGGCGCATTTTGATGATGCGGATAATCTGGCCTGCGTGGTTGCCGGCCGGCGGCGCTTTACCTTATTCCCACCAGAGCAGATCGGTAATATGTACATTGGGCCGCTCGATTATGCGCCAACCGGTACGCCTATCAGCCTGGTGAACTTTTCTGAACCGGATTTGCAACGTTACCCCAAAGCAACTGAAGCTCTGGCCCATGCTCAGGTCGCTGAGTTGGAACCAGGTGACGCACTCTATATTCCAGCTTTGTGGTGGCATCAGGTGGAATCCTGTTCGGACCTCAGCTTGTTGTGCAACTATTGGTGGAATGGCTCGATTGGCAACGCTGACAACAGAGGCAGTCCATTTGCGGCCTTGTTGCATAGTCTGCTGCAACTGCGGCAACTACCCGAAGCACAGAAGAAATCCTGGCAAGCCGTTTTTTTGCATTACTTGAACACCGGTGAGGCTGAACTGACGCACATCTCAAAAAGTAAGCGGGGTGTACTGGCTGAAGGCAGCTGTCCGAGAGAGCAAGAAATTTATCGTTGGCTGGTTAATGAGTTACAGCAATATGTAAACACTCAACAAGGCTCCGGCTAAAACCCTGCACAAAGTTTTGCTGTTTTGGGCTGGCTGAAAGCCGAAAACTGCAGTAAGGTAGGCAAGCGATTTTTTTGTACACAACAGGACGTATGGATTTTTTATGACTACGAAGATAGTTCCTCTTTCCAAAGAGCAGCACCAAGGGCTGCGAGTTAATTTCAAACAACATTTTGCGCATATTGCTTCTGAACATTTGTTGCCAGTCGTGGTGCATGAATTTGGTCCGACAGCGGCAGTATTTCCCATTGTTTTTGTCAAAAACAACGACTCCGGCAATTTCCAGCCTGTCGCTTTAATGGGCCTGGAGCAAGGTCAAAACCTGTATTTGCAAGATGATCAAATGCAGGTTTCTTACGTGCCACTAGCTGCTCGTAATTACCCATTTTTCCTGACCCCGGATCCGGAAAACGACAAGCAACTGACCATCGGTATCGATGAAAACAGCCCGCGGCTGGGTAAAGACGAAGGCGAAGCGCTGTATACGGAGCAAGGTGAAGAGTCTGAGCTGCTGCAACGCGCCAAACAGCAATTGGCCGATTTCTTTGATACCAGCCGTGCAACCCGCACCTTTGTTGAAAAATTGACCGAGCTGAACTTGCTGGAAGGTAAAACCCTGACAGTGCAGATCAATGGCCAGAAGCGTGAAATCAACGGTCTTTTCCTGATCGATGAGAAAAAGCTGAATGAGCTAACGGATGAGCAGTTTGTCGAGCTGCGTAAGCAAGGCTACCTGGCGGCTATCTATGCCCACATGCTGTCGATCCAGCAAGTGCAGCGTTTAACGCGCTGGCAGAGTGAGCGCGAAGCCCCTGCGGCGCAGGCTGCCAACGGCTAACCGTGTTTTTGTATTGAAAAAGGGCCGGCAGGCCCTTTTTTTTATCCAACACTTGCATTGCTGAAAAAAACAGCATATTGTTTATTTGACAGCGCTGTCATCCTGAGTTGGCAGCGTTGGGGTGTCTCACCGCACCCACTCCCTGGGATTCTGATGATGCCGGATCAGAGTGTAAGTCCCTGGTGTTTGTTATTGGTAGTTGGTAATAAACACCCACGGCAGACACGGATGTTGAGTTGATTGCCAATCCTTTATCCAAGGGTCATTTGCCAGCAAAGCTTGCTTTGCTGGCTTTTTTTGCTATAAAAGAAGCCCCGCAGCTGCGGGGCTCTGAGCTTGAAAAGTTACAGCCGGATGATACGACTGCGTTGATCGGACAGACTGCGGCCGCGCAACCAAACATCACCATCGTGCTGCAATGGCTGCTGATACTGCTGCCAGCTTTGTCCCTGATCCAGGCTGTACTCAATGCGAATCGCAGGCCAGGCATGATTGGCTCTGATGGTGCCTTGCTCTCGGATGGCGCCCGGTGGCGGCATATAATGGCCGGCCCCCGTTTGTGCCAGGCGGGGAAATTCAACGCTAGTCAGTCGTTGCAGAAACTGTTGCCAACTCAGACGTGCTGAAGCGCTCTGTTTGTTTGGCTCCCACTCGGCCCTGTGCCAGGCGCGCTCGGCCAGCGCTATTAGGCGAGGGTAGATCATCGGTTCCAGCTGCTCTGCAGTTCGAATGGTCTCTGTCCAGACCTGCCCCTGGATCCCCAGCATATTGTCCGGTTTCTCCAGTTCAGGCAAGGCGCGTCCAAGCAAGGCTTCTAAGTCGGTGATGGGAGCGCCATCCCGGGTATACTCGGCATTGCTGTATAGGTGATCGGGGCGGTAAAAGAATACTTTTTCGGTGTCGGTGTAGCGAGCCGCCCAATAATAACCCCGCTCTTCCGGATGCACATCTTGTGGGTGATCAAAGTACAGGTTGGTGCCAGCTGATTGCACCACCTGATAGCCCTCGTTGGCGAAGCGGTAAGCTCTGTCACCATAGCCCCATTCCCAAATATTATCCCAGGCATTGACGATGACCTCGCTGTTGTCAAACTGCTCACGGCGAAATGGTCGGGTGCTGTCGGCCATCAGGCCATCTTCCCAGGCGGCCATTGCCAGGCCTCGCTGATTGGCCAGCTGGGCAACCCGATTAATAAAGTAAGGTTTTAAATCGCCCACACCGGCCACGCCATTCAGTGGCTCTGCCATCAGCTGCTGACAAGCGGGCGCCCCTTGCCAGGAGCCCGCGCCGACTTCATCGCCGCCCATATGAAAGACCCGCAGGCGCAAACCGGCCTCGCGGTACATCTGTTGCAGCTCGTACATTACCTTATCAATAAAGGCATAGCTGGAGTCCAGGCAGACATTGATGGAGTTGTCATTGTAGTTTTGCACCGTCAGGTATTCGGAGCGATCATCGGCTTCCGATAGCAGAAAGCGCCGGGCTTCTTCGGGTTGCCCAGCCGCCTGCAAGCGTTGATAGCGTGCTTCCATTGCTTTAATGGCCGCTCTGGCGTGGCCTGGCATATCGATTTCCGGGATCACTTCAATGTGGTGTTTCTTG
>SKGJ01000247.1 GCA_007117525.1 Alkalimonas sp. | reverse complement strand
GCCGGTGGCAAGGTGGTGGTGGTCGGTGGTGCCGGCGCACTTGGCAGCCGTTTTGTCAGCCTGTTTCAACGCTCCGGCTATCAGGTGCAGGTGCTGGAAGCCGATGATTGGCCCAACGCCAGCGCATTATGCCAGGAGGCGGCATTGGTCTTGATGGCGACTCCAATCACTTTAACCTGCCAGCTGATTGCCCAATTGCCTGAGTTGCCAGAAGATTGCGTGTTGGCTGATATTACCAGCATCAAACAGCAGCCGTTGGCTTGCATGCTGGCCAAGCATCGTGGTCCGGTGCTGGGTTTGCACCCGATGTTTGGCCCCGATGTCAGCAATTTGGTGAAGCAGGTCATAGTGGTGTGTGATGGTCGCTTTGCCGAACAAAGCGATTGGCTGCGTCAGCAGTTGGTGGTTTGGGGGGCCGAGCTGGTCGAGCAAAGTGCGGCGGTGCATGATGAGCGAATGCAACTGATCCAAGGCATGCGGCACTTCACCTCCTTGGTGTATGGGGTGCATCTGGCCGAAGAAAATGCCAACTTGCCCGAGCTGTTGGCGCTTAGTTCACCGATTTACCGGCTGGAGCTGGCGATGATCGGTCGCTTGTTCGCGCAAAATGCCGAGCTATACGCCGACATTATGCTGTCTTCGGCCCAAACCTCGGCACTGCTGGAGCGATACCTGCAGCGCTTTCAGCAAGTCTTGTCCTTGGTGCAACAGTCCGACAAAGCGGCCCTGATGACTGAGTTCAATAAGGGCAAAGCCTATTTTGGTGAGCTGGCCGGGCAGTTTCTGGATGAAAGCCGTCAGCTGTTGCAAAAGGCCACCGATGGCAGAAGCTAAGCTTCTGCCAATTGGTAGGCTGTGCGGATCGCTTGCCAGGCCTGTTCGGGCGTATCGACAAATTGAATTAAATCCAAGTCCTCAGCACTGATCACGCCGCTTTCAACCAGCAAATCAAAGTTGATTAAACGCCGCCAAAACGTCTCATCGTACAAAATCACCGGTACCGCTTCGGCCTTTTTGGTCTGCAGCAAAGTCAGGGTTTCGAAAAGCTCATCCAAAGTGCCAAAGCCACCCGGGAAAGCAACCAATGCGCGGGCCCGCTGTAAAAAATGCATTTTACGAATGGCAAAATAGTGAAATTGAAAGCAAAACTCCGGTGTAATGTAAGGGTTGGGGTTTTGCTCTTTGGGCAGCACGATGTTGAGGCCAATACTGGGGCTGCCGGCTTCCATTGCCCCCCGGTTGGCTGCTTCCATAATGCCCGGACCGCCACCGCTGATGATGGTCAGCTTTTCCTCCGGGTGCTGCTGGCCATGCTCGGCCACCAGATAGGCAAAATCCCGTGAGGCCTGATAGTAACGACTGTTATGCAGATCGCGCAGTGCTTGCTGCCGTTGCTGCTGCCGTGCTTTGTTGTCCGGTTCAGCAGCCAAAGCGGTTTCGGCCTGCTCCAGCGCAGCTTTTGCTTCGCCAGGTGCTAAAAACCGGGCACTGCCAAACACCACAAGGGTGGCATCAATGCCATGTTGCTCCATCACCAACTGCGGTTTCAAATACTCCAGTTGCAGCCGAACATGCCGCAATTCATCCTGCAGTAAAAAGTCATGATCAGCAAAGGCCAGGCGATAGGAGGCGTGGTCTTGCAATTGATTGATGGCATCGACGGAGTCCTGGGCACTGTTGAAATGGCGTTTGTGCAAAGCATTGGGCGTTGACATAAGAACCTCTGTAAATGGTTGTTTTCTAAGCAGCTGATAGGGCGAAAAATGCAGCTTGCTTTGATTTAAACTAAGATTACAGAGTATCCAGTTGTGTCACAATAACTTCTCATCAACCAAGCAGACAAAAGGAAAACGACAGGGATCATGATCAATGACGGACTGATGGCATTGGGGGCACTGGGTTTGATCCTGCTTGGTATGGAGTGGATGACGCTTGGTCTGAAAAAAGCGGCTGGCAATAATCTTGTCACCGGTTTGCAGCGTTGGACAGGCAGGCCGTTGCAAGGACTGGCGATAGGCACCTTTGCTACCGTTGCAGTGCAATCCTCGACTGCAGTGACCGTGACCACCATAGGTTTTGTCAATGCCAACCTGGTGTCGCTACGCAATGCCGCTTACGTGATTTATGGCAGCAATGTGGGGACTTCCTTTACCGGTTGGTTTGTCGCCCTGGTTGGCTTGCAGTTTAAAATCGATGCGCTGGCGCTGCCCTTGATTGGTGTCGGTATTCTGCTGAAGTCCTTTGTCAAATCCCGGGTCTGGCAAGGCAGTGGCCAGGGAGTGGCTGGTTTTGGCTTGATGTTTTTAGGCATCGGTTTGCTAAAGACAAGCTTTGATGCTGCTTTCGTGAATTTAGAGTTTGGCTGGCTGGTAGAAATTGGCATCTGGGGGCTGCTGCTGGCGGTGCTGATTGGCGCTTTACTCACCACCGTGATGCAGGCTTCTGCAGCCGTGATCGCTTTGGTGATCACGGCGGTTGCCAGTGGCGTGGTGCCATTAAGCCTGGGTGCAGCTTTTGTCATCGGTTCTAACCTGGGCACTACCTCCACCGCGATTTTATCTGCTCTGGCTGCGACCGCTAAAGCCAAGCGGCTGGCGATGCTGCATCTTATTTTTAATGTGATCACTGCCATTGTCGCGCTGCTATTGCTACAGCCTTTGCTGTGGTTGCTGCTTTGGTTGCAGTATCAATTGTTTGATGTGCACCATGCTGCTTTCAGCCTGGCTTTGTTCCATACCTTGTTTAATCTGCTTGGTGTCTTGCTGATGTGGCCCATCAGTGATCGCTTGGTGTTGTGGTTAAACGGCCGTTTTCGCCGTCAGCCAAGCGATCGGTTGCGGATGCTGGATCAATCCAGCCTGGCGATACCAGCACTGGCCCTGAAAACCCTGACCATGGAGCAGCAACATCAAGTGCAGCAGCTGTGCCGGCTGGCGGCCAATCTGGCCCATAAGCCGCTGGATAGAAGCGCATTGGATGAGCTGCGCCAGTTGCAGCGGGATATTGCCAGCTTTACCAACCAGTTGGGGCAACAACCCTTGCAGTCTGCTGAAGCCCAGTTGTTAAACCGACTGGCCAAAAGCCAGTTGCGTTTTGAGTTGTTGCTGCAAATGCTGCCGCAACTGGAGCACCGGTTTGAACAGCAGCGGCCAGCAATCCAGTCGCAAGCGGAGTTTTGGCGGGCCTTGGCGGCGCTGGATTTACCCGTCGCATCCGGTCAGATTTCGGTGTTGTACCGGGATATCAGTCGCAAACGCGTCGAGCAAAAACAACAGCTGTTAACACCGGAGCAGTTAAGCAGCCATCTGCACAGTGGCCAGGGCGGCGAGCTGCTGCTGCGTCTGGCAGAGCTGCGTCGCTTTGACCATCACCTAACCAAATGCATGCTGAGTATTGCTCAGCTGCAAAACGCCTATGAGCAGCAGGAGCTGTTGCCAACCGAAACAGGAGAACTTCATGCCCATTAATGCGCAATTAACCTTTATCGGCGGAGCCGGTCAGGTGACAGGGTCTTGCTATTTAGTTGAACTAAATAACAAAAAAGTGCTGCTGGATTGCGGCATGGTGCAAGGCAGCGATCAAATTCGCGAATGGCATAAGTTTCGGTTTCAATTTAAGCCAAAAGACATAGATGCGGTGATCCTGTCCCATGCCCACATTGATCACAGCGGTTTGTTGCCCCTGCTGGTGGCCAAAGGCTTTCATGGCAAAATTTACTGCACCAAAGGGACCGCCGAGCTGTTGCCGGTACTGTTGAAAGACTCGGTGCATCTGTATTTAAAAGATCTGGAGTGGAAAAACCGCCGGGCAGCCCGGGCTGGGAAAAAAGAGCTGCCAGCAGTGATGCAGCTTTCCGATGCCGAACGGGTCATCGAGCTGTGTGAGCCGCTGCCATACAATAAGCGCACGGTGCCGATGCCCGGGATGGAGCTGGAGTTTAACGATGCCGGCCATATCCTGGGCTCGGCCATTGTACAGCTCTGGCTAAAAGGCAAACAGGGCATGCGCCATCTGGTGTTTTCCGGTGATTTGGGCAACCCGGCAACGGTGCTGATGAACGACCCGGCTGAAATAGCTCATGCTGATCTGGTGCTGATGGAAAGCACCTATGGCGATCGCAATCATCAGGATGTCGAGCACACGGTGGCGGAGTTTGCTGCAGCGCTGGAAGACGCCTACCAGGCTGGCGGCAATGTGTACATTCCGGCTTTTGCGCTGGGGCGCTCGCAGGAGATCCTGTATTACCTCGGTGTCTTGTACCATCAGGGTAAGTTAAAGCAAAAGGTGGTGTTTTTGGACAGCCCGATGGCCATCAGCATTACTGAAATTTACGACCGCTTTTTTCACAGCATGGACCCGGACGATACCCGTTTGTTGAAGCAACAAAACGTGCGCGATTTGGCATCTTTTTTGCCGATTTTAAAGCTGTCCGAAACGGTGGAAGATTCCATGGCCATTAATCGCTTTAAGCAGGGGGCCATCATCATCGCAGGCAGCGGCATGTGCAATGGCGGCCGTATAGTGCATCACTTCAAACACAACTTGTGGAAAAACTCCAACCACCTTATTTTTGTTGGCTTCCAGGCGCAGGGCACTTTGGGGCGTCGGCTGGTGGATGGCGAGCAGCGCATCAAACTCTTTGGTCAGGACATTGTGGTGAAAGCAAAAGTACACACCATAGGTGGCTTTTCAGCCCATGCCGGTCAGAGTGAGTTGTTGCAGTGGGCCGGGGCTATTGGTGGTCAACCCCAGTTTTGGTTGGTGCATGGCGAGCCCAAAGCGCAGCAGGCGTTGCAACAAGCGATGCAACAACAGGGCATGGCGGTTGAGATTGCTGAACAGGGCCAGCAAATCAGTCTGTGATTCGATGGCTGTACCGCTTTTATCGATGAAATTTTTATGACGCTATTGCCAAGGGCGTTTGAATTGGTTATTCTGTGCGCACTTCGAAAGGCAAGACATCCGAAAGGATGATCACGCAAAGCTTCAGGTCTAACGGAAACCCTGTTTCCCATGATAGCTGGGCTGCCATTAAGCGTCGTCCTGACCTTAATGTGAACTGCACTCTGCAGTGTCTGACTGACCTTTCGCAAGCACAAGCTAATCGCCATTCACAGATGAATGGGTTCTGACTAATTATTGTACCATGGAGCCAGAAAATGAAATTGAAATTTGTAGCTTTAGCGTCTGTTCTTGCAGCCACCGCGATGTTCAGCTCACAGGCTCAGGCCGATCAGCAACTTGCTGTTTCGATTTGCTCTTTTGTGGCTGCCGATAGCCGTAACGACTTGCGCAAAACTCTGAGTGACCACCGTTTGCGTTTACGCAATGTTTACGATGGCATCGTTTGTGATGGCTTGCCGCTGGTGCGTCATGCCATTCGCCACAACGCCAACGACACTGCCGACTTTATCATCCGTCAGCTGCCAGGCAGCCAGGTTGCGGCTTCTGGTGATATTGAATGGGCTGAGAGCAATGGCTTCGGTAGCTCTCCGGTGATTGAGTCCATCCGGTCTCGCGCCAACAGCTAATCATGCTGTATTGATTTACCCTCCCTGTTCTTTAGAAGGCGCCCAAGTGGCGCCTTTGTTTTTTCAGCTGGTTGGTACTTCTGTCGGCTGAATGGCTTCACTGGGGTAGCAGCCCAGCACTTTAATAAATTTGGTGATTCGATTCAGTTCCTCCAGCGCCCGGGTCATGGCGTAATCATGGGTGTTGGCCAGTACGTCGACATAAAACATTTCTTCCCAAGGGTTGCCGGGAATAGGCCGGGACTCCAGCTTGGCCATGCTGATGCCGTGGCGCTTTAACACCGTTAGGGCGTCAACCAAAGCGCCGGGTTGTTGGCCGGTGAACATAATAAAGGTAGTTTTGGCCGGTATGGCTTTGGCGACCGTCACGGCTTTACGCGCCACCACAATAAAGCGGCTGACGTTGTCTTTTTGGTTGGCCAGATCGCGTGCCAGCACCTCCAGCCCATAGATCTTCCCGCCAGCTTCACCGCCAATAGCAACCATGGTCGGATCCTGTTTTTGTTGCACCCGTTGAAAGGCATCGGAGGAACTGTCGCAATACTCGACCTTGATGTTGGTCAGGCCCAGCAAGAATTGACTGCACTGAGCGATCACCTGAGGGTGGGCACAGATTTGGCGAATCTGGTTGAGCGCAGTCCCAGGTACACCAAGTACGCAGTGATCAATCGGGTGGGTCAGCTCGCCAACGATGGACAAACGGGTGTGTTGCAGCAAGTCGTAGACTTCATTGATGCTACCGGATGAAGTGTTTTCAATCGGCAAGACTGCATAATCGGCATGGCCGGTTTCGACCGCTTTAATGATGTCATTAAAACTGTCGCAGCCAATATCAATAATTTGCTCAGCGCGGCGGGTGAAGTACTTTTGCGTCGCCCAGTAGCTGTAAGAGCCCTGTCCACCCAGATAAGCGACTTTGACTGAGGGCCCTTGCATGCCGCGCAGCTCGCCTTGCAACTTTGCTTGCTGCTGCAGCACCGAGTCTTCAATAATCACATGAAACAAACGGGTGACATAAGGCGCATCAAGCTCGAGCGCTTTACCACTTTCGATCAAGCGCAGCAACAAAGCTTCTTCACGCTCCTGATCCCGGATTGGCTTGTTTTGGCTGATTTTAGCTTCCGCTACCGCCAATGCCAGTTGACGGCGTTTGGCCAACAACTGCAGCAATTGCTGATCGGTTGTCTGTATCTGTTGTCGTACTTCATTCAGTTCCATGCTGGAGCTTCCTTCATTGCAATTTTTATTTGTTAGAGCCAAAAAAAAACCTCCCAGATGGGGAGGTTTTCGGTGTTCTGCCAGCGCGCAACACTACCTCCCGTGACGGGTGGTAAAAAAGTCAAAAAAGAAGGTGTTGGCGGTATGTTGTTTCATTCCTCATTTTTATCAGTCTGGATGGCTAAAGTCAACTGCTAATGTAGCATTTAGTAAATGACACCACAGTTCTTTACGGCAGCCCTTACGATGATATTTCTTTGTATCGAT
>SKGJ01000421.1 GCA_007117525.1 Alkalimonas sp. | reverse complement strand
TTAAGGTGCTGTACATGGTTGCCGCCGGATCTTTCACCGGATCGGCGGAGTAGACGCCGTCCACCTTGGTGGCTTTGAGCACCGCATCGGCTTCAATCTCAATGGCGCGCAGGCAGGCTGCGGAGTCGGTGGTAAAAAATGGGTTGCCGGTACCGGCAGAAAAAATAACCACCCGCCCCGACTTCAACAAGCTGATGGCTTCGGCCCAGCTGTAATTGTCACAAACGCCATTGAGTGGCACAGCGCTCATCATACGGGCGTTGACGTAGGCGCGGTGCAACGCATCCCGCATCGCCAGGCCATTCATCACCGTTGCCAGCATGCCCATGTGGTCACCAACCACCCGATTCATGCCTGCTTTTGCCAAACCTTCGCCGCGGAAAATATTCCCGCCGCCGATCACAATCCCCACTTGCACGCCCAACTCGACGATCTCTTTGATCTCCTGCGCCATCCGATCCAGGACTTTGGGATCGATGCCAAAGCCTTCGTCCCCCATCAGGGCTTCACCGCTCAGTTTCAGTAGTATGCGTCGGTATGCTGGTTTCGGATTCATGCGAGCTCCATCTTATTAGCGTATGGTTGAGGTGAGGTTCGGCTGCCATGCAGGCTGACTCGCCTGGTTGCAGGCCAAAAAAAACCGCGACCTGAGGTCGCGGCTATTCTAGCGTTTTTTGCCTTCAGGCTAAAGCGCAAATTTATTTCTTCGCGGCAGCGATTTGAGCAGCAACTTCGGCAGCGAAGTCTTCCTCTTTCTTTTCGATGCCTTCACCCACTTCCAGGCGAATGAACGAAACAGCATCAGCGCCATTTTGTTTCAGGAATTCACCGGTAGAGATGGATGGATCTTTCACGAACGGCTGGCCAGTCAGGCTGACTTCACCGGTGAACTTGGCCATACGGCCGGCAACCATCTTCTCAGCAATTTCTTGTGGCTTGCCGCTGTTGACAGCAATTTCGATTTGGATAGCGCGCTCGCGCTCAACCACATCAGCTGGCACATCTTCAGGCTTAACAAAACCTGGGTTGTTAGCAGCAACATGCATGGCGATGTCTTTGGCGATGTCTTCGTTACCGCCTTTCAGCACTGCCAAGACACCGATACGGCCAGAGTGGATGTACTGACCAATGGTCTCGCCTTCCACCACAGCAATGCGACGTACATTGATGTTTTCACCGATTTTAGCAACCAGAGCGGCACGGGTTTCTTCCACAGTGTTGCCGTTCAGGTCAGCCGCCAGTAAGGCTTCTACAGTGAACAACTTCTGGCTGTGCACCAGATCGGCCACGCTGTTGGCAAAGGCCAGGAAGCTACCATCACGGGCAACGAAGTCGGTTTCACAGTTGAATTCAACCGCCACACCGAAACCATCGGCAACGCGTGTGATAATGGTGCCTTCAGCAGCAACACGGCCAGCTTTCTTAGCCGCTTTGGCCAGACCGCTCTTACGCATTTCATCGATCGCCGCTTCAATGTCACCATTGGTTTCTTGCAGCGCTTTTTTACAATCCATCATGCCTGCGCCGGTACGCTCGCGCAGCTCTTTTACTAAGGCAGCAGTTACAGCCATCTGAGTATCCTCGTTATCAATCGGGTTGAACAAACAGAGGCCGAAGCCTCTGTTGATGTCTTAATCCGCACAGCCCTTATGGGCCAGCAGCTTATTCAGCTTCGACGAAACCTTCAGCTTCCGCCTGAACTTCGATGGTGTTGCTACGGCCTTCGCTGACCGCCTGACTTACCGCAGACAGGTACAACTGAATGGCGCGGATGGCGTCATCGTTGCCAGGAATGATGTAATCAATGCCTTTCGGATCAGAGTTGGTATCGACCACAGCAACCACTGGAATGCCCAGGTTGTTGGCTTCTTTCACCGCAATGTGCTCGTGATCGGCATCGATAACGAACAACACGTCTGGCAAACCGCCCATATCTTTGATACCGCCCAAGCTCTTTTCCAGCTTGTCCATTTCACGGGTACGATCCAAAGCTTCTTTTTTGGTCAGCTTGTCGAAAGTACCGTCTTGGCTTTGTGCTTCCAGATCTTTCAAGCGCTTGATGGATTGACGAACTGTTTTCCAGTTGGTCAGCATGCCGCCCAACCAGCGGTGATCAACGTAGAACTGGTCACAGCTTTTCGCTGCTTCTTTGATGGCTTCAGAAGCTGCACGCTTGGTGCCTACGAACAGGATTTTGCCTTTTTTAGCAGAAACCTGCTGGATGAAGCTCAGCGCATCGTTCATCAGAGGAACAGTTTTTTCCAGGTTGATGATGTGCACTTTGTTGCGCGCGCCGAAGATGAACGGCTTCATTTTCGGGTTCCAGTAACGAGTTTGGTGACCGAAGTGGACACCCGCCTGGAGCATGTCACGCATTGAAACTTTTGCCATGATACAATTACCTTAATTTTAGGGGTTAGGCCTCCATACATCCCATGTTCCGACCTGCTTTACGCAGGCACCCCGGCCCATGTGCCGATGTATGTGTGTTATTTAAGTGATTTCGCAGCATAAGCAATAACGAAATACTTTGAAGAAAAGCACAAAGCTATTTGCTAATTTGCGGCGCGCTTTATACCATAGCCACCTACAAAACACAAGATTAAAGCTGGAGTGCTGCAATCTGATGACACCGTTTCAACCACAGAGAGAGATCGGATGACTCCCATCATCAAAAGCCCGCAAGAGATAGAGAAAATGCGGCTCGCAGGCCGCCTGGCCGCCGAAGTGCTGGAAATGATTGAGCCTTATGTTGTGGCAGGCGTCACGACGGACGAATTAAACAGCCGCTGCCACCAGTACATTGTTGAGCAACAGCAAGCCATACCGGCCCCACTCAATTACCACGGCTTCCCCAAGTCCATTTGCACCTCGGTCAATCATGTCATTTGCCACGGCATCCCGAACGACAAGCCGCTAAAAGACGGCGATATCATCAACATTGATATCACAGTAATTAAGGACGGTTACCACGGCGATACCTCGCGGATGTTTGTCGTTGGTGAGCCCAGCATTCTGGCCGCCCGGCTGATCAAAGTCACACAAGAAGCCATGTATCTGGGCATCAAAAAGGTCAAAGATGGTGTCCGTTTGGGCGACATTGGCCATGTGATCCAACAGCACGCTGAAAAACACGGTTACTCGGTGGTACGCGAGTACTGCGGGCATGGCATCGGTGCTGAGTTCCATGAAGAACCTCAGGTGCTGCACTATGGCCGCCCTGGCACAGGCTCAGTACTAAAAGCAGGCATGTGCCTGACCATCGAGCCGATGATCAATGCCGGTGCCCGTCACAGCAAACTACTGAAAGACGACTGGACAGTGGTGACCAAAGATCGCAGCTTATCGGCTCAGTACGAGCACACCATTTTGGTGACAGAAACCGGCTGCGAAATTCTAACCTTACGCAGTGACGATACCATCGACCGCATCCTGACTGCTGACTAAACCGGAGAAAGCGCATGAAAGACGCCGTTGCTTTTCAGAAAAGCTGGCCCAGCCAGTTCAGTCTGGAAGACTACAAGAAGCACATGGCCGACTTTCTGCGCTGGTCCGAGCAAGCCTTCGAGCAGCAGTCGGTGCAAAGCCTGGTCAAAGCCAGAGCCCGCTTTATTGATCAATTGCTGACCACACTGTGGCAACAGCAGCAGTTGCAGCAGGACCAGGCATTGTGCCTGATTGCCGTCGGCGGTTATGGCCGTGGCGAGCTGCACCCTTTTTCGGATATCGATCTGCTGATTCTGAGTGACCAGCAGCTGACCAGCACACAACAAGAGCAACTGTCGGCCTTTATCACCCAATTGTGGGACCTGAAGCTGGAAGTCGGTCACAGCGTTCGCACCCTGGAAGAAACCCTGCAGCTTGGCAAAGACGACATCACCATCGCCACCAATCTGATGGAAATGCGGCGGCTGGTTGGCAACAAAACCTTATACCAGCAATTAAAAGACGCCATCAATGCGCCGGAATTCTGGAGCAGCCAGCAGTTTTTTGAAGCCAAGCGGCATGAGCAGCAACAGCGTCATGCGCAATACCATGGCACCGCCTACAACCTGGAGCCCAACTTAAAAGCCAACCCGGGGGGGCTGCGTGATATTCAAACCGTAGGCTGGGTGGCCAAAAAGCACTTTCAAACCCGTACTATGCGAGAGCTGGTGGCCTACCAATACCTGACGGAAGATGAGTATCAGGAGCTGATGGAGTGTGAGGCCTATCTGTGGCAAATGCGCTTTGCCCTGCACCTGGAAGCCGGACGCAACGAAAACCGCCTGCTGTTTGACTACCAGCCGGCAGTGGCTGAGCGGCTTGGTTTCGGCAGCGATGGCAAAGCCACGGTCGAGCGGATGATGAAGCGCTTTTTCCGCACCGTACAGCGGGTCAGTGAACTGAATGAAATGCTGTTGCAGCATTTTGAAGGCAGCATCTTAAACAATCACCAAAGCGCCAAAGTGCAGCCGCTGGATGACAGCTTTGAGCTGCACGGCCACTTGATCAAAGCGCTGGATAACGGCGTTTTTGCCCGGCGCGATAACCTGCTTAAATTATTCTGGCACATTGCCAACAACTCGAACATTACTGGCATTCACTCCGATACCTTGCGCTTGCTGCGTCAGGTACGCCGTCGTCTGATGGGAGACTTGCAGGATTACGAGGCCTGCCGCCGGTTGTTTCTGGCGCTGATGCGCCACCCGCGCGGCATGGACACCGCCATTACCTTAATGCACAAATACGGCGTGCTGGCGGCCTACCTGCCGCAGTGGCGCAACATTGTCGGCCAGATGCAGTTTGATCTCTTCCACGCCTACACCGTGGATGAGCACACCCACCGGCTGCTGAAAAACCTGTACCGTTACACCTTGCCGGAGTACGACAACGAATTCCCACTTTGCTCGGACATAGTGCGGCGAATGGAAAAGCCGGAGCTGCTGTTTTTAGCCGGCATTTTCCATGACATTGCCAAAGGACGTGGTGGCGATCACTCGGAGCTTGGCGCCATGGATGCCAAGGAGTTCTGCCGGCTGCACAAACTCAGTGACTTTGACAGCAAGCTGATCAGCTGGCTGGTTGAGCAGCATTTGCTGATGTCGGTCACCGCCCAGCGCAAAGACATCCATGATCCACAGGTGGTGACCGAGTTCGCCGAAAAAGTCCGGGACGAAACCCGGCTCAATTACCTGTACTGCCTGACGCTGGCCGATATTCGGGCCACCAACGACAACCTGTGGAACGACTGGAAAGGCTCCTTGCTGCGCGATCTTTATCTTTCCACCCAAAAAGCCTTTCGTCGTGGCCTGGAAAAGCCGATGGACATGCGGGACCAAATCCGCGAAAACCAGGCCGAAGCCATGCGACTGTTGCAGCGGCAGGCTTTTACCAAAGTCGAAATCCAGCATTTGTGGAGCCGGATCAAAGCCGATTACTTTATTCGCTACAACCCAAGGCAAATTGTCTGGCACTGCGAGCACATCCTGCGGCACAAAGATGCCAGGCACCCCTTGGTGCTGGTCAGCAAAGCGCCGATCCGCGGCAGCACTCAGGTCTTTGTTTACACGCCGGACCAACCCAACTTGTTTGCCCGCCTGGTCGCTGCGCTTGATAGCAAAAAAGTCGCTATTTTTGATGCCCAAATTATGACCAATAAAGACGGCTATGCCATGGATACCTTCGTGGTACTGGAACAAAGTGGCCAGCCGGTGACCTCCCCTTCCCGGGTGCAGAGCATCAAGCGGGCGATGGAACAAGCCATCGGTGGCAAAGTCGAACCGCAGCGCCAGTCCCGGCTGTCGCGCCAGATGCGCCAGTTTAACGTGCCGCCCAAGGTCAGCTTTTTACCCGGCAACAGCAAAAACCGCACCATGGTGGAAATTGCTGCGCTGGATGCACCTGGCCTGCTGGCCCGAATCGGCGATGTGTTCCAGCAATGTGCGATACAAATTCATGCTGCCAAAATCACCACCTTAGGCGAGCGGGCAGAAGATTTTTTCATGGTCTCAACGGCTGAAGATAAAGCCCTTGATTTGGACCAGCAAAGCCAGTTGAAACGGACTTTGATTGACCATTTAACTCAAGTAACAGAAGGTTGATAACCCAAGATGGCAGACTTAAAAACCATTATTGAACAAGCATTTGAGCAACGTGACTCCATCACGCCCAGCACCGTTTCGGCCGAGTACAGAGCAGCCATAGAAGCGGCGCTAGAGCTGTTAGACAGCGGCAAAGCCCGGGTGGCTGAAAAGCTGGCTGGCGAATGGGTGGTGCATCAGTGGTTGAAAAAAGCCGTCTTGCTGTCATTTCGCATTAATGACAATGAAGTGCTGGATGGCGGTGAAACCAAATTCTACGACAAAGTACCGATGAAATACGCCGGTTACGATGCCGCCCGCTTTGCCGCTGAAGGCGTACGGGTAGTACCTCCAGCTGCGGTTCGTAAAGGCAGTTACATTGCCAAAAATGCGGTACTAATGCCATCCTACGTCAATATTGGTGCTTACGTCGGCGAAGGCACCATGGTCGATACCTGGGCCACGGTCGGCTCCTGTGCTCAGATTGGTAAGAATGTGCATTTATCCGGTGGCGTTGGCATTGGTGGCGTGCTGGAGCCGTTGCAGGCCAATCCGACCATCATCGAAGACAACTGCTTTATCGGTGCCCGCTCTGAAGTGGTGGAAGGGGTTATTGTTGAAGAAGGTGCCGTGCTGTCGATGGGCGTTTACATCAGCCAAAGCACCCGCATTTACGACCGTGAAACCGGTGAAATCAGCTACGGCCGGGTACCAGCCGGTGCTGTGGTGGTGCCAGGCAGCTTGCCAAGCAAAGACGGCAGCCACAGCCTCTATGCCGCTATTATTGTCAAAAAAGTAGATGCCCAGACCCGCGCTAAAGTTGGCATTAATGCCTTGCTGCGTAACGTCGAGTAAGCTCAAGTAACGCGTCTCAGTAGAAACAACCAAGGCCAGCAATTGCTGGCCTTTTAAGTTTGGCTACCAATTTAGCCGAGTGGCGGAAAATGCGCTTCCAACCATGGCAGCGCCACTGTCTCTGGCTCCAGGGTTTCGCAAGCATCGATGTAGAGCGGATCGGCCAGCGGTTTGCCTTGCAGCTCCTGCAAGAGCTCGGCAAATTGCTTACCGGCACCACAGAAGTGTTGGTAACTGCTGTC
>SKGJ01000431.1 GCA_007117525.1 Alkalimonas sp. | reverse complement strand
GAGCGAATAATGTCGAATAAAAATCATCACGAGAAAATTGAAAAAAGCGTTGGCTTGCTGGGAATTTTCACCATCATCGCCATCAGCTTCGGAACCCTGGTGCAAATCACCCCGCTGATGTACCTGGAAGAAACCACCACCCCGGTGCATGGCTTACGCCCCTACACAGCACTGGAAATGGAAGGCCGTGACATCTACATCCGCGAAGGCTGCAACAACTGCCACAGCCAGATGATTCGCCCATTCCGCTCAGAGGTGGAACGCTATGGTCACTACTCGGTGGCCGGTGAGCATGTCTGGGAGCACCCGCATTTATGGGGTTCCAAACGGACAGGGCCGGATCTGGCTCGGGTCGGCGGACGCTACAGCGATGCCTGGCACTATGCCCACATGATGGATCCGCGCTCGGTGGTGCCGCAGTCCAATATGCCGGCCTACCCCTGGTTGGCAGACCGGGTACTGGATGGCCGCCATACTGCGCGCAAACTGGAGGTGTTCCGTATGCTGGGCGTGCCTTACACCGACGAGGACATTGCCGGAGCAGCTGATGCCGTTCGTGGTAAAACTGAAATGGAAGCCCTGATTGCTTACCTGCAATCCCTGGGCACGCACCTGAAGTAACGGCTATGGAAACAGCAACCTTAATGCATACCGTCCTTACTGTCCTCTTATTTGTGGGCTTTGTTGGCCTGGTGATCTGGGCCTACAGCAAAGGAAGGAAGAAAGACTTTGACGAGGCGGCAAACCTGGTGTTTGACGACGAGCCAAAGCCAGCAAAGCCATCGCAAAAACAACAACAGGAGTCCGATCATGAGTAGCTTCTGGAGCGCTTGGATCATTATTTTTACACTGGTTACTCTGGTAATTTGTTTTGTTTTGCTTACCTGGAACCTGAAAAACTACGTCGGTGTTAGCGAAGACGAGACCACCGGCCATGAACACGACGGCATCTCAGAGCTGAACAACCCGCTGCCTAAGTGGTGGACCTACATGTTCTACGCCACTCTGGCCTGGGGCTTGTTGTACTTGGCCGCCTACCCTGGTCTTGGCAATTACCAGGGCTTTTTAAAGTGGACCAGCTCCAACCAGGGCATTTTGTCGCTGGAAGAGTCGGAGCAAGCGGTGATTGCTGCCCGTGAAGCTGGCCTCAATGTGCAGCTTGACCGCGAGATGACCCGCGCTGATGAAGTCTATGGCCCGGTGTTCCGCCAGTTTGCTGAGCGCGATGTGCTGGATCTGGCCTACGATGAAGATGCTCTGCGCATTGGTCAGCGTTTGTTCCTGCAAAACTGTGCCCAGTGTCATGGCTCGGATGCCCGCGGCCAGCGCGGTTTCCCTAACCTGACCAACAACGATTGGCAGTGGGGCGGCACGCCGGACAAAATCCGTGAAACCTTGCTGTATGGCCGCAAAGCCGCCATGCCAGGTTTCAAAGATGCGCTGGGCGAGCAAGGCGTTCGCGAAATGACGGCCTATGTGCTGAGCTTGTCGGGCCGTACCGTCAATCAGCGCGATGCCGAAGCCGGCAAAGCACAGTTTGGCATGTGCGCAGCCTGCCATGGCATTGATGGCAAAGGCAGTGTGGCGCACAACCTGCCCTTTGGCGCGCCCAACCTGACCAACAACATCTGGTTGTACGGTGGTTCAGCGGCCGATATTACCGAAACGCTGGTGCAGGGCCGCTTTGGTGAAATGCCAGCCTTCCGCCATACCCTGGGTGAAGACAAGGTGCATATTCTGACCGCCTACGTTTATCGGCTGTCCAACCCTGAGCCGCCGAAACAAAACTGATTTTGGTCCCATTTCAGGTTAGAATAAACCCCGGCTGCGGGGTTTATTTTTACGAGGATTCTTCGATGCAACTGGATACACAACCCTGGTACAAGCAACTCTGGCCCTGGATCCTGATCCTGATCCCACTGATTGCCTTTATCCGCGGTGGCTGGGCCTTTCATGTGATGATGCAGAACCAACCGGAAATGGTGGTCGATGATTACTACCGTGAAGGCCGCACCATCAACAACCGGCTGGAGCTGTACCGCGAAGCCGCGCTGCGTAACCTGGAAGCACATGTGCTGGTGATTGGCAACAGAGCCGTAGTGCGTTTTGCCGAAAATGCGGTGCTGGATGAAACCCTGCATCTGGACTTTCATCACACCACCTTAGGGGCACACGATTTTGAGGTGGTGGCCGAGCGCAGCGGCGAGCTGTTGTATGTCGCTACCCTGCCCCATACCCCCAGTGGACGCTTTCGTCTGGTGGTGTCGGATGACAGCAAAGAGTGGCGCTTGCGCGTAACTCTGGACGTGCCGACCGAGCAAGAAGTCAGGTTAGGCTACTAACCCCCGATGTCGTCCAGTATGCCTGCCGAGCGCTGCTTTCACTGCCATGAGCCGGTCCTGACCGGCCAGGACTTTGTGCTGGAATTTGAAGCACAAACACGCACCTTTTGTTGTGCCGGCTGCCATGCGGTGGCCGACACCATCATTCAGCAAGGGCTGGGCGATTATTACCGCTTCCGCACCGAGCCAGCCACCAAAGCCGACGCCATGCCGGCGGATCTGGCCGAGGAGCTGGCCAGCTTTGACAGCCCGGACGTGCTGGCCGATCTGGCCAGTCAGGAAGGCGAACTACACAGCATCGAATTGTCGATAAGCGGCATCAGTTGCGCCGCCTGCGCCTGGTTGATTGAACGCCGCTTAAAACAGTTGCCGGGCCTTGCCAGCATCAGTGTCAATTCCGGCACCCAACGTGCCTTAATCAGCTGGCAGCCTGAGCGGCTGAAGCTCAGTCAGATATTGCAGCAGATCGCGCAGCTCGGTTATCAGGCCAGTCCCTTCGCCGCCGATGAAGAAGAACACCTCTACAAAGCCGAACTGGGCCGCTACTTAAAACGGCTGGCAGTGTCCGGCATTCTTTCCTTGCAAGTGATGATGCTGGCCGTGGCGCTGTATTTTGGCGAATGGACTGGCATCGACCCTGAGCATCAGGATTACCTGCGCTGGATCAGCATGCTGCTGACCACTCCGGTGGCTTTTTATGCCGCCCTGCCCTTTGTTACCAGTGCCTGGCGCAGCATCATCAACCGCAAAATGAACATGGATGTGCCGGTAAGTCTGGCCATCTACTACACCTACTTTGCCTCGGCTTATGCCACCCTGACTGAAAGCGGTGAAGTCTATTTTGAGTCGGTCTGCATGTTTGTGTTTTTCCTGCAGCTCGGCAAATTCTTTGAATACCGGGCCAGGGCCAAGGCTCGCGATGCCACCAGCAATCTGTTAAAAATTATGCCGGTAACCGCCACCCAGCTGATTGATGGTCAGCCACAGAGTACCTCGGCCAGGCGGCTGCAACCGGGCGATTGCATTCTGGTCAAAGCCGGTGAAACCCTGCCGGCCGACGGTGAGGTGATAGCCGGCACCAGCAGCGTTGATGAATCGATGTTGACCGGCGAGTACCAGCCCATTGCCAAAGGGTGCGGCAGCTCAGTGCTGGCAGGCAGCGTCAATCACGATGGTGTCTTGCAGGTGCAGGTGACTCAGCCACTGGCACTATCGCGGCTGGGCCAGATCATTCAGTTGCAACAGGCAACCCTCAATCAAAAACCCAAACTGGCGGAAAAAACCGACGAGCTGGCGCAGTACTTTGTCGAACGGCTGCTGCTGATTGCTCTGGCCACCTTTTTGGTCTGGTTTTTCTGGATCGATGCCAGCCGGGCTTTTTGGGTCACCTTGTCGGTACTGGTGGCCACCTGCCCCTGCGCACTGGCGCTGGCCACCCCGACGGCCATTACCTGCTCGCTGGCGCAGCTCAACCGCAAGCACATTTTAATTAAAAACAATCAGGTGCTGGACCAGTTGCCGAATCTCAGCCAAATCGTCTTTGATAAAACCGGCACCTTAACCCAGGGCCGTTTTAGCGTGCATCAGGTGCAGTTGTTTCAACCCGACTGGCGCAAAGAGCAGCTGCTGAACCTGGTGGCCAATCTGGAGCGTCACTCCGAGCACCCGATAGGCAAAGCTTTCCAGCCCTGGCTGACCGAGGAGCTGCCGCTTGACGATGTGCAGATCCACATAGGTGCCGGTATTTCCGGTCGCTATCAGCAGCAGGATCTTCGGGTGGGCAATGCCGACTTCTGTCAGCTTAGCGCAGCACCGGATGCGATGGTCTATGTCTGCTTGAACCAGCAGCTGCTGGCGGCCATTGAGCTGGAGGACGAAATCCGGCCCGAGGTTCCCGCTTTGCTTAGCCAGTTAAAGCAGCGCGGCTTTACCCTTGGCTTACTGACCGGGGACAGCTCGCAGCAGGCCGACCGGGTAGCCGCCGAGCTTGGTTTTGACTGGCTGGAAAAAGGCTGCAGCCCAGAGCGTAAGGTGGCCGTACTTCAGCAGTTAAAACAGGACTCTGAGCAGCTGATGATGGTCGGCGATGGCATCAATGACAGTGCCTGCTTTCATGCCGCCGATGTCTCTGTCACCCTGCAAGGCGGCACCGATCTGGCTAAGAACCAGGCCGATGTGCTGATTTTACGCAACGACTTAAGCTTGCTGCAAACTTTGTTGGCTGGCGGTGAGCAAACGGCACGGACCATTCGACAAAACCTCGCCTGGTCGGTAGGCTACAACCTGATTATTATTCCACTGGCGGTGGTGGGACTGGTGACGCCCTACATCGCGGTGCTGGGGATGTCCTTCAGCTCGGTACTGGTGGTGTCCAACTCATTGAGGTTGCTGAAATCATGAGTGTGATTTATGTGCTGATCCCGATTGCGGTGTTGTTCGTGATGGTGGGACTGGTTATTTTCTTCTGGGCTGTGCGCAACAAACAATTCGAAGATTTGGATAAACAAGGCTTTAGCATCTTATTTGATGAGGAGCCAACGCCCCCGACCGAGCAAGCCAACAAGCCTAAGGGCAACACCTCAGAAAACAAGGCATCGAATGATCCCAGCTGATTTGGCCGCGGCCCTGCTGATTGGTCTGGTCGGCAGCAGTCACTGCCTGGTGATGTGCGGTGGCATCGTGGCGGCCTTGCAATTGTCGATGCCGGGCATCTCCAGCCGCCGGCGCTTGCTGTTTCAACTGCTGCTTAGCTTGGGCCGGTTGACCAGCTACGCTTTTTTCGGCGCTTTGGTCGGCTATTTTGGCGTGGTTGCCTTGCAACTAACTGGTGCCTCCATGCTGTGGTTGCGCCTGCTGGCCGGTTTATTGTTGATCACCATGGCGCTTTACATTGCCAGAATCTCTACATTACTGCTGTATCTGGAACGAATTGGTCAACATCTGTGGCGTCGCATTCAGCCACTCAGCAGCCGGCTGGTGCCGCTGAATACGCCGCTAAAAGCCTTCGGCTATGGTTTATGCTGGGGCTGGCTGCCCTGCGGTCTGGTGTACAGCACCCTGAGCTGGAGCCTGGCCAGTGGCAGCGCCCTGGCTGGCGCTGGCATTATGCTGGCCTTTGGCCTTGGCACCTTGCCAGCTATTTTACTGACCGCCACTCTGGCCGAGCGACTCAATCAGTTAAAGCAGCAACTCTGGTTTCGCTACGGCACGGCGTCTTTGCTGGCAGCTTACGGTTTTTATACGGTTTATCTTGCCTTGGCGCGGCTAGTTTTTTAAGCTATCACCATTACAGCTACAAAATGGATGTCGTATGGCGCACTCATCAATCAACTGCCAAGATTGTGGCTTCAGCCAGCTTTGCTTGCCTTTTACCCTCAATGACAGCGAGCTGGACACGCTCGATGACATCATTCAACGTAAAAAGCCACTGCACAAAGGCGATTACCTCTATGAGGCAGGCCGCCCTTTCCAGGCGCTGTACGCTCTTCGCACCGGCTCCTTTAAAACCTTTACCTTGACCGAGCAAGGTGAAGAGCAAATCACCGGCTTTCATTTGCCGGGGGATGTGCTGGGATTTGAAGCCATCAACACCGAGCAGCATGTCAGTTATGCCCAGGCGCTGGAAACCGCCATGGTCTGTGAAATCCCCTACAACAACCTTGAACAACTGCTGGGTCAGCTTCCCAAGCTACGCCAGCAATTGATGCGCTTGATGAGTCAGGACATTTCTGCCGATCAGCAACTGATGCTGCTGCTCAACCGCAAAAATGCCGAAGAAAAGCTGGCCGCCTTCTTAACCAATCTGGCGCAGCGCTTTCATAGCCGCGGCTTTTCCGGCAAAGAGTTCCGTCTGACCATGACGCGTGGTGAAATTGGCAACTACCTGGGGTTAACGGTCGAAACCATCAGCCGTTTGCTGGGGCGCTTTCACAAAGAAACCCTGATCCATGTCGATGGCAAGTTCATTACCATCAAAAATCAGCAGGCGCTGGCGGCATTAGGCGGCATGGCCGGTATCGCCAGCTAGGGCAGAAACAGAAAGCAATTTATTCGCTTTCTGTTTGATGCACCGCATGTTTTTGACTCGGCAAGCTCCTTTTTTTTGTCTACACTGATAATCAGGCAAAGCACCAAAGGAGCGTTCCCGTGTCCAAACCTCAACACATCATGGTGGTGATTGATCCCACTACCGAGCAGCAAAAGGCGTTAAACCGTGCCGTCGAGTATGCCCGTTATCAGGATTGCAGCTTAACTGCCTTCTTGTCGATTTACGATTTTTCCTACGAAATGACCACCATGCTGTCCGGCGAAGAGCGGGAATCGATGCGTCAGGCGGTGATCAAGGACCGCGAGCTGTGGATCAGCGAGCTGGTTGCCCCTTATCGCGACAAAGGCCTGGTGATCGATATTCATGTCGAATGGCACAACCGCCCCTTCGAAGCCATCGTCAAAGCCGTGCTGGATGAAGGCTACGACATGGTGGTTAAAGGCACTCACGATCACGATGTGCTGAAATCGATGATTTTTACCCCGACCGACTGGCACATTCTGCGCAAGTGCCCCTGCCCGGTGTTGCTGGTAAAAGACCACGACTGGCCAGAAGGCGGCAACGTGCTGGTGGCCGTCAATGCCGGCAGCGAGCAGGATTACCACAAATCGCTCAACAGCCGCTTAATCAACAAAGCCAAAGCTGTCGCTGGCATGCTGTCTGCCGACATCCATCTGGTCAATGCCTACCCCGGTACCCCGGTCAACATTGCTATTGAGATCCCGGAGTTTAACCCGGACGAATACAACAGCACCATGAAGCGCCATCATCTGGATGCGGTCAAAGAACTGGCGGCTCAG
>SKGJ01000393.1 GCA_007117525.1 Alkalimonas sp. | reverse complement strand
GGCAAGACTTCGAGCAACCGGACCGCATCGCGCTCCAACCGATGGGCAAAATGCCCTGCCAGCCGATAGCCGCCCCAAAGCAACAGCAAGGCCAGCCCTATCCAGACCCACTCCGCAACAGCAGGCAGCAACCAGGATCCCAGCAGCACCCCGCCCATCATCAACAGCAGCGGCATCAGATACAATGAAAAAGCGGCCAGCAACAGCTGCTGCTCCGTGGTGGCGATGCGTACTTTTTGCCCGGGTAACAAGTCCGTGCTAGTCACTAAAAAAAACTGAGAGCGTCTGGGCGTAAAGGTTTTCGCCACCACCCCGGTGCCGCATTGCTCACTGGCGTGGCAGGAATGGCAGGTGGTCACCGGGGTGGTCTCCAACCAAACACCACCCGGCTCAAGCTTTCGCACTGTGGCAATTTGCTCAATCATAACGCACAGCTGCGGCAATTTGCCGCGCAATCTCCAGGGTGACAGGCCCAATTACAGTGACATCAAACTGTTCGGTCGAATGCACATAAATGGTAGTGGCACCATCACGGTAGGCCTGGGCTGGCTGACGGTTGGGCTTTTGTACAAAAACCGACACCTGATGCAAACCGTCGCTGAGCAGCCAATAATGCAACAACGGCACGCCAAGCGACGGCACCACCAATGGGTCTTCGACCTGCTTAAAGCCCGAAGGCAGCCAGGCCAGCTCAATGTTCGAGGCCTGAGGCGGTGTTGCTACGGGTTGCAAGTGCTGCTTGTCGGGTTGAGGCAAAGGTAAATCCAACAACGCCTTTAGCGCTTCCGGCAACTGCGGAGACAGCAGCATGTGCGTGACTTGCCAACGCTCCAGCAACTGGTGCCCCTCAGCCACGGTATCAATCCTTAGTGGAAAACCCGTCTCAACATCCAGCCATAGCCAGTAGCTTAACCGGCCCGGATGAAAAGCGGTTAACCTAAGCAACTGCGCAGAACGGCCTCCCATCTGGCTGACACTGCCGGAAACGGGATCGTACAACTGCTTTAAGTCAGCCACAGGCTGATAAAGTAAAGAAGGCAATTCTTTGATGTAGGAGCTGAGCGTTATTAAAACGGGACGTTCCGGGGTCAGGTAATAAACCACCTTGCCTTTACGTAAGATATCGATGCCATCGACATCCATCGGCACCAGTTGTTCCAGTTGTTGCTCTTGATGCACGCCGTGCAACCAGCGGAAACTGGTGACCTGTTCGCCTTTGAAAACCACATAGGACACATCAAAATTATGATTTCGAACAGCATCCTGGCTTTGTTGAAACAGCTGCCAGCCTTTGGTATCTGCCAGCAGCAGCGGGGGAAGCAACAGGCTGCTGACCAGCAGCAGCAGCAAGGACCATCGCATTAGTAATTTCCGTCAGGCTCCGGCTCGGTCACCACCGGCGCTTGCTCGTTCAACAATGCAGACTGCTCCAACACCCGTACCTGTTGATGGTGAGCATTCAGTAAATCCTGCAAGCGGCGTTGTTGCTCCAGCATGGCTTGGTGCGCATGCTGTTCCAGACGGTCATCCACCGTAGTCTGACTCAAACTTACCGGGGTAGCAAAACCGGAAACTGGCTGAGTATGCAACACAGGCAGAGGCGACATCAACTCTTGCTCGTAGGGCTGCTGCACGTACTGCACACCCAACACCGCCATTAAGGCAACACTGGCAGCAATAGCGGTCTGAGCCGTCGGCTTCAACCATTCGCTGTTCGCAGCCTGACGCATCCCCTGCTGAATACGATGGAAGAATGAGCGATGCACGACCAACTGATGCACCGGTTCTTGCTGCAAACGGGCGGCAAAACTGGCACTAAAATCCGCTGGCAGCTTGGGGGCTAACTCGTTACGGAGCGCAGCACCAATCAAGTGATAACGTTCGTAATGCTGTTGCAAGGAGGCGTTGTCGCACAGCTGATGCAGCTGCTGCTCCGAAATAGCTTCTCCATCTGCAGCGGCAGACACCCATTCCTGTGACGATTGAACGGTCGGCTCAGTCGAATGGGTCTGGTCCACCTGTTCGGCAACGGACCCATGCTGTTGTTTTGACGACATAGTCATTCCTGTCATTCACTCATGCTTAGCTTAGCAAAGGTTTAAGCTGTAAGTCTATGGCTTCACGAGCCCGGAAAATCCGGCTTCGCACTGTGCCTATGGGACACCCCATCACATCGGCAATTTCTTCGTAACTCAGGCCGTCAAGCTCGCGCAGGGTTATGGCCGTACGCAACTCATCTGGCAAGCCTTCGATGGTGTCAAAAACCACCTGGCGTATTTCATCGGATAACAGCAGTTTCTCCGGTGAATCTTGCTCTTTCAGTGCATCGCTGCCCTCGAAATAATCGGCTTCTTCAGCATCGACATCACTGGACGGTGGCTTGCGCGAAGACGCCACCAAATAATTTTTAGCGCTGTTGACCGCAATGCGGTACAGCCAGGTGTAAAAAGCACTGTCGCCGCGAAAGCCAGGCAAAGCCCGGTAGGCTTTTAAAAAAGCTTCCTGTGCCACATCAGCAACGTCACCATGGTTAGAGACGTATCGGGCGATTAAGTTCGTGATCCGATGCTGATATTTTTTGACCAGTAAATTAAAGGCAGCCTGCTCGCCCTGCTGCACACGCTGGACAATCTGCCAGTCCGATTCTTGCTCGCTCATCCGAGCTTATCCCCTGTAACCCATTCTACTTCTTTCGTTTTTTGTAACTGGCGCATGTCTTGCGTACTCAGTAGGACAAAAGGTGTCATAAATAGTTCTGCCCCTTGCAGGAAAAAGTTACAATAAGCTTATGCCATCGCCCTAGTAAGTGCGAATTCATTTCAGAGCGCAGTGTACCGTATGAGCCAACAAAAAGAATACCTATCTGATGTCCTTATTATTGGCAGTGGTGCCGCCGGTTTGTCGCTGGCACTGCAGCTGGCCGAGCATGCAAAGGTGTTGGTGCTGAGCAAAGGCGCGCTGCGCGAGGGCTCCACCCTTTATGCGCAAGGAGGCATCGCTGCCGTCTTTGATGAGAACGACAGCATCGCCAGTCATGTGAATGATACGCTGATTGCCGGGGCCGGTTTGTGCGACCCGCAGGCCGTGCAATTTACCGCCGGCCATGCCAAGGAAGCCATGCAGTGGCTGATCCGCCAGGGGGTGCCCTTCGATCAGTACCGCGATGAAGATGGCAAAATGAAATACCACCTGACGCGCGAAGGGGGACACAGCCATCGCCGTATCCTGCATGCGGCTGATGCAACCGGCAAAGCGGTGCAAATCACCCTGGTGGATCAAGTCCGTCAGCACCCGAACATTCAATTGCTGGAGCATTACCACGCCATTGATCTGATCACCAATGCTAACAAAAGCCGCTGCCTGGGCGCCTACATCTGGAGCCAGCAGGCTCGAAAAGTCGAAGTCGTCCGGGCCCGCTTTGTGGCCCTTGCAACCGGCGGAGCCAGCAAAGTCTACCTGTACACCAGCAACCCGGATGTCGCCAGCGGTGATGGCATTGCCATGGCCTGGCGGGCGGGCTGTCGGGTGGCCAATATGGAGTTTAACCAGTTCCACCCCACCAGCCTGTACCACCCGGATGCTCCCAACTTTTTAATTACCGAGGCCATGCGTGGCGAAGGCGCTTATTTAAAGCGACCGGATGGCAGTCGTTTTATGCCGGACTTTGATGAACGCGCAGAACTGGCCCCCCGCGATGTGGTGGCCAGAGCCATCGATTATGAAATGAAGCGCTTGGGTGCCAACTGCGTCTACCTGGACATCAGCCATCAGCCGGCAGACTTTATTCTGGAGCACTTCCCCACCATTTATGCCAAGTGCCTGAGTGTCGGTCTGGACATCACCAAAGAGCCGATCCCGGTGGTACCGGCTGCCCACTACACCTGCGGTGGGGTTTTAGTCAATCTGAACAGTCAAACTGATGTGGCCAATCTTTATGCCATTGGCGAAGTCGCCTGCACCGGCTTGCACGGCGCCAACCGGATGGCGAGTAACTCCCTGCTGGAATGCATCGTCTTTGCCCAGGCCGCAGCCCGTCATATCCGCAGCCAGCTGGCTGATGCTCCGATGGCCGATACCTTGCCGCAGTGGGATGAAAGCCGGGTCAGCGACTCCGATGAAGAAGTGGTCATTACCCACAACTGGCATGAGCTGCGACTTTTTATGTGGGATTATGTTGGCATTGTCCGGACCGATAAGCGGCTGGAGCGGGCCTTGCACCGGGCAGAGCTGCTGAAAAAAGAAATTCAGGATTATTACAGCCACTTTAAAGTCAGCAATAATCTGCTGGAGCTGCGAAATTTGGTGCTGGTGGCCGAGCTGATTATCCGCAGCGCTTTAGCACGCAAAGAAAGCCGGGGCTTGCACTACAATTTGGACTACCCTTTTAGCCTGAAGGATGACGAAACCAGCCCCACCATTTTAACACCCGGCCAATGGTAGCTAGGCCGCCGGCTCAGCTTGCTGCCAGCGGCATTGCCGGATAGCCCGGGCCAGGGCGCGAAAATCATCGTCACTGCATTGATCGGCCAGCAACCAGTATCGGTGCAGCTGCCCCCTGGGGTGGCCTTTTTCAGGCAGGCCGCGCCAACGCAGTAAAATCGCCCAGGGCAGCACCAGACTGTCCTGCTGCAAGCTGCCTGCTGCGCGCCCGGTCGGGAGCCAGCGCAGCTCGCCCTGCTCACCCAGCAACAAAGTACAAGCGGCCTCTTGCTGCTGCCAACAACCCCACCAACACCAGCCAAAAGCGGCCCCGGCCAATCCATACAGCAATAGCCAAAAACCTGACAGGGGTATCAGCAGGGCCGACACCAGAGCCAGCACCAGCACACACAGCAAGCTGTAACGGCGCCAGCGTGAAGGCGCAATCACCAAGCTAGACGCGAACACGATCCAGAATCACCCCAATCAGGCGTTGCAGGTCGGCATCGTCGCTTTTGGCGTGCCCCATAAACCAGGCAAACAAATCGGGATCATCGCAGGCCAGCAAGCGTTCAAAGTGGCCTTTATCGACGTCAGTCAGGGCATCGTAGCCTTCTTCGACAAAGGGGGCTAACAGGACATCCAGCTCCAACATGCCGCGTCGGCAGGCCCAGCGTAGCCGTGGTTTGCTCATTAATTCCGACATTGACTCGTCTGCTCCATCGGTAAGATTTACAACAAGGTGATCTAATTAATTTCCATCCTGAAACGGCATCCCTGCCGTTTCGCGGAGTCGCCAGGAAAAAATGCGGTTTTTCCTGGCTCGCAAAATCAATGGCTTACACCAATGATTTTGGCAGCGCATCCCTGCGCTGCGCTAGCGCCCGCCTTTCTGGACGGGCACTAATTATACCGGAAAAACAGCTGTTAAACAGAACAACACCGGACAGAGGGAAAATTTTCTGTTCGAAAGCTTGAGCTTTGCGCTTTGATCCCCAATGATCACCAGAGTCCTTTTTTGAAAAAACACTATCATTATGCAATCAAGCTGGATCCAAGCCGACCAATTGGCTCGACTCTCCAATCAGGCAAGTCCTGTGTGCCTGGCCCCTTTGCCTGCTTTTGACGTGCTGCGCGTCCATGGGCCCGACGCCATAAAGTATCTGCAAAGTCAGAGCACCTGCGATCTTAGGCGGCTTAATGACACCAATGTCCTTCGTGGTGCGCATTGCGATGCCAAAGGCAAAATGTGGTCTGTCTTTCAGCTGCTGCAAGCGGATCAGGATGAGCTCTTAGTAGTAGCGCACCGGGATGAGTTGGCCGCTTCGCTTGCACAATGGAAGAAGTTTGGTGTTTTCTCCAAAGTACAGTTTGAACCTGGTCAATTGGACTGGGCGGTGTTTGGCATCAGCGGTGAACAAGCCGCCGTCAGCGTTTTGCTGCAGCAGCTGGGCTTTGTTGCTGCCGAGCCAGGTGAGCGCCAATCCAGCAATGGCTGCCATCTGCTTTGTCTGGCCCCGAATCACTACCTGCTGCTGAGCCCTCACCCTCAAGCCAGACAATGGCTGGAGGACAGCACCCTGCCGCTGGCAGCACCCACCCGCTGGTTGCAAGCTCATATTCAGCATGGCCTTTGTTACCTGGAGCAGGAAAACATCGGACACTATGTGCCGCAAATGCTAAACTTACAGGCACAGGATGCCATCAGCTTTGATAAAGGCTGTTACATGGGCCAGGAAATGGTCGCCCGGATGAAGTATCTGGGCAAAAACAAACGCGCTGCATTCATTGCCACAGCAACCACCGAGCATACGCCTGTGGCAGGAACCGATATCGAAATGCAGCTGGAAAGCAACTGGCGCCGGGCTGGCCAGGTCATCAATGCCGTGAATGTGAATCAGCAGCTCTGGGTGCTGGCGGTACTGCCGAATGATACAACAGCGGCCACACAGCTCAGGTTAGCATCGGACCCGGAGACGGTACTTCAGATGCAACCTTTGCCATACACTCTTCAATAACTGAGGTCTTCATGTCTATTTCTCAAAACAAAGTCGTTGCCATGCACTACAAAGTTACGGATCCAAACGGAGCCGAGCTGGATTCTTCCTTTGGTGGCGACCCACTGATTTTTCTGTATGGCCACGGCTCGTTAATTCCTGGTCTGGAAAAAGCCTTGGCAGGCAAAGCCCCTGGCGACACCTTCAATGCCACCATCGAAGCTGCAGAAGCTTATGGTGAGCGCCACGATCAACTGGTGCAGTCGGTGCCACGCTCGATGTTCGAAGGCATGGAGGTTGAAGTCGGCATGCGTTTCCGGGCTTCCGGCCCGGATGGCCGCGAGCATTCCGTCATCATCGTGGAGCTGGGTGACGAGGAAGTGGTGGTCGATGGCAACCATCCGCTGTCCGGCATTGATTTGACCTTTGATGTTGAAGTTTTGCAGGTGCGCGAGGCTACTGAGGAAGAAATTGCCCACGGCCATGCCCATGGCCTTGACGGCACTGCTGGCCACTAAAACACAGAAGCCGCTGCCAAATGCAGCGGCTTTTTAATAACCCCCATCAGTCGCAAGCACTGTACAAAACTTGACAGGATCCTCGTTTCACCTTATTTTCTGTTCTTTTCGCCGCACACTAACCGAGATGCAAAGCACGCATGAAAGACCAACTGCTTATATCCATTTCCAGCATTCATGGCTCACGCCATTACAGCATTGGTAAGCTACTGCGCCGTTACATGCTGGTGATTGCAGCGATGTTGGCAGTGCTGACTCTGGC
>SKGJ01000174.1 GCA_007117525.1 Alkalimonas sp. | reverse complement strand
GCTGCACAGGGCTTGCCAGCAGAAATGCTGGAACTGGCCAAGCAGAAAACTCAAGACATTCAGGCTGCCTACACGTTGATTAAAGAGCAACGAGCACGCTAATCCCCATTAGATATCCAGTACAAGAGGTCAAATCATGCAGATGGATGCAACCTGGTCGCAGCGGCTGAAAGAAATTGAACAAAGCCGGGCTTTTCAGGGGTTTGTAATCGCGGTCATCGTGATTGCAGCCCTGGCTGTGGGGGCTAAAACCTATCGTCTACCGGCATGGCTTGAACAAAGTATCGGTCTGTTGGATGTCGCAATTACGCTGTTTTTTCTGATAGAAATTAGCATTCGATTTTTATCTGCCGAGCAAAAGGCACGTTTTTTCCATAATGGCTGGAACCTGTTTGATACCTTGATTGTTCTGGCAAGTCTTGTGCCACTGCCAGACAGCGAGATGGTGGTGATAGGGCGCTTACTGCGGGTACTGCGGGTACTGCGTTTGGTGTCCATCGTGCCGGAGTTACGTTTTCTTATCAATGCCTTACTTAAAGCCATTCCTAAAATGGGCTACATCGCGCTGTTAATGTTTATTATTTTCTATATTTTTGCAGCTATCGGTTCTATTTTCTTCGCAGACATTGATGAGTTTTTGTGGGGTGATATTGCTATTTCGATGCTGACGCTGTTTCGGGTTGCCACCTTCGAAGATTGGACCGATGTGATGTACGACACCATGGCTGTGTATCCACTGAGCTGGATCTACTACCTGGTGTTTATTTTTTTGACGACCTTTATTTTCCTGAACATGATGGTCGGGGTGATTCTGGAAATTATGACCAATGAAACCCGCAAAGAAGATCACCAGCAACAAGAAGATCATCATACGGAGCTGCTGCAGCAACTGGCGATGTTGCAGCAGCAAGTAACGCAGCTAAACCAGAGGCTGACTCAGCAGCAGGACACTGCCGGTAAGGCTGGTGAGGGTTGAGCAGCCGTTGCTGTCCCGGGAAGTAAGTAGTTGTCAAAGGTGTACACTTCGCTATTGTCCAGTGTCACTTTATGGTAGCCAGGTCCTTCTTCAAGTACGGTGACGTTGCTGCTGACGTTGTGGATGCTGCATTGGTCAGTTGGCAGTAACTCTGCCAGATAGCGTGCCATGGCACGCAGTTGGCTGCTGGCAGCCAGGCGTCGTGTTTCTGCTTCATCATGACAGATATGCGCTTGCTCCATCAGTGTCATTACGGTGCCGACATAACTGACCGGCTCCTCAATGACAGCGACGGGCTCTTCAAAAACGACAGGTGGGGGGGATGAGCAGGCTTGCAGCAAGCCAAAACCTGCCACAGAGAATAAAATTCGAGTTGTAGTGTTCATAGCAAAATACCAGATAAGCGCTTAGGACGAAGCCAGCTATTTATTATAGTCCGAGATAGGTCAGCCAGCCATAAAGCTCTTTATACAACAGTTGCTGGGTGGTTTCCAGCTCTGGTTTGCCCGTTAACATGCGTTGTCGGTACAATAGGTTCGCTTGCTGCCGGCTCCACTGCTGGCGAAGCTCAAAGGTTGCGGCGATGTGTCGGTGGTCCTGATGATGCGCCAGATCAAGCACCGGCATCGACAGTTGTGCAATGCGCTTGGCCAGTGCGCGATTCTGTGTCGGCTCCGATTCATAACTGCTTAGCAAGACCATCGCATCTGGTTGGCGAGGTTGCCTGGACCAGTCCAACTGACTGACCAAGCTGCCACTTCGACCTTGCGCAAGGACCACCAGGTGACCACTTTGCCACTCGGGCTCCGTTAATACCAGCATCAGATCCTGCTCGAGTTGCTGCTTTGCCATCTCGCTGCTTTGCTGCTGCCAATGATTTGAGAGGATGGCTAAGGTTTTCCAGCCATGTTGGTTCATGTGCTGGCGAAGAAAATTAATGTGTCTGGGGGAGGCCGGGTGTTGAGTTGGGTCTGGGATCAGCAACAAAGTGCCTTGTTGATAAGGTGTCATGGCCTGACGGTGCACCACCAGCAAGGACTGTTGTCCCTGGGTGAGGACTTGTTGCTCCCACTCAGGTAAGAATCGCTGTAAGTCTTGTGATAGCCAGTCGTTGGCAGAACAGGGCATGGCTGACAGGCTGAATACCAGCAGCAAAACTTTGTAGAGATTCAAAGGCATCAGACGCTCCGGTTACCGCATTATTCTTTAGTATCGGCCGGTCGCCAAAAAAGTAAAAAAAAACCGCTGGCAAGCAGCGGTTTTTCTAAGCCGTCAGGCAATTAACGCATGACTGGCTCTTTGATGCGTGCAGTGACCAGAGCTTCAATGCGCTGGTTGGCACGATGCGCTTCGCGGCTGGTGCCTTCCATCCGTGGACGGGTAAAGCCATAACCGACGGTGCTGATGCGTGAACGATCAATGCCGTGAGTGTTGACCAGCAGGTCAGCAACGGCACGAGCACGACGCTCAGACAGGCGCTGGTTGTAATCGGCAGCACCAATGCGTGAAGCATGGCCTTCGATTTCAACAGTCGCAGTTGGGTAGCGCTTCAGGTAGTCAGCCAGACGAGCGACGTCAGCGCGCTGCTCACGAGAAACCTCGGCAGAGTCAAAGCCAAACAATACGCGAATTTCGGCGCTGCCTACACGTTGCTCAACTTCTTGATAGACGGTGCAACCGCGCTCGTCTACTTTGTGGCCACGTGGGGTGTTCGGGCACTGGTCCAGGTGATCTGGTACACCATCGCCATCGGAGTCAACCACTGCAGGTTGGGTAGGTGCTGGAGCCGGCGCTGGTGTAGGAGCTGGTGCTGAAGATGCACCAAATACATAGCTAACACCTGCTTTGATGCCAGCATCGGCCCAATTCCGCTTGTTCAGACCTTGGTAACGATTGGCTTCTGCAAACAGGGCAACACTCTCATTGACGAAGAAGCGGTAGCCCACACCAACGTTGGCAGCAATGCTGTTGAAAGTATCAAAGTGTTTAACACCACCAACCAGGTAAAGATTGCTGTTATCCAGGTGGTACATGGCATCAACACCAAAGCGGTTGCCAGAGATACGGTCACCGGTTAGTTTGTTTTTCAGGCGTTGACGAGCCAGTTCACCACGGATGGCCCAATTCTCATCAATGCGATAGCCAAGCTCAATGCCTAAGCCAGCACCATCATCCAGGTAATTCCACTCAGCACTGGTGGTTTTTTTGCGAGCTGGTAAATAGTATTCAGCAAACACAGAGCCAAAAGCACGCTCTTTTAACTCAGCTGCTGAAGGGGCAGAGGCATGCGCGGTACCTGCCATCATTGGCAAGGCTAAAGCCACAGCCAAAGAACAAATTTTACGTTTCATCCATTTCTCCTTGAGGTGAAGTCCAACAGGCCAATTTTATAGGGAAATTGCTTATTTAACAAACCAAAACCACGATAAATGGCCAGAAAACCCTAAAAAACAACATGAGCACAGCTTTACCCGTATCATAAAGCCGCAAGCTGAACGCTAGGTTAACAAAATGAGTCTGTTTTTGTCCATTCGGGGCTAAAAGTAAAGTCGCTAAACAGGGGGCCTAGAATCCGGCAGCTTGCTCAAAGCTGACTTTAAGTCCAGAGCCCGGGTGACTGAATGCGATGTGCTCAGCATGCAGCATGAGACGATCTGCACTTTTTTGTCCTCTCCCGTAAAATTTGTCGCCAAGAATCGGATGCCCCAACCACTGCATGTGGACTCGAAGTTGATGCGAACGTCCGGTCACAGGGTAGAGCCCTACTTTGCTGCTGCTTTCAGTTTGCTGCAAAAGTTTAAAGTGCGTGCAGGCCTGTTTGCCGCTGGTAAAGCAGACTTTTTGTTGAGGGCGCTTGGGCCAGTCACAAATGAGAGGAACTTCAATGCTGCCTTGCTGCACGGCCAGCTTACCTTCTACCCAGGCAAGGTAGCGCTTGGTGACTTGCCGCTCAGCAAATTGCCGATTTAAATGGCGCTGACTTTCCAGATGCAATGCCATCACCAGCAAGCCCGAGGTCGCCATATCCAGACGATGCACGACTCGTGCAGTCGGGAATACACGCTGGACTCGCAGGCTCAGGCTGTCCTGATGCTCAGGTGCTTTGCCTGGTACTGACAGCAAGCCACTGGGCTTGTTCAGCACCAGAATGTCCTCGTCCTGATACAGAATTTCCACCCAGGGTGATTGCGGTGGCCGGTAGTCAATCAGCATGACACTTCACTGTTTGTCATGCGATACCACCACCAGACGAATGGCATCGGGTTTCAGGCGGGCTTTGGCAATGTAGCTGGCCAGCTCTTGTTGTTGTTGCAACAGGTGGTTAATTTCCTCCTGCCGCACTGAGGGGTTTACCTCGCGCAATTGCTGCAATCGACGCGCTTCTTCCCCTAAGGCTTGCTGCATCTGCTGTGTGGCCTGCTGTTGCAGGGCTGGCAGCTGTTGTTGTGCCAACTGCTCCGCTTGCGCGATGCTGTGATCAAGCTGCGTACGCAATGCTTTGACGACCTTGGTGGCTGCAGCTTTTGGCAGTGGTGAGAGTTGTTTTTCCAGTTGCTGAAAAGACACTGCACTGGCCAGATCTCGCCCTTGCGGATCCATCAGCAACCGAATCGGTGTTACCGGCAAGTAGCGTCCCAATTGCAGCTGGGCTGGCGCACTGGCCTCGACCAGATAAATCAGCTCTAAAAACCAGCTGCCGGCAGGCAAGGCCCGGTTGTGCAGCAGCGCTACCGCGTTGTTGCCGCGCTGTTGTTCGGTCAGGTAATCCAGTGTGCTTAACACCAAGGGGTGATCCCAGCTTAAAAACTGGATATCTTCCTGCGCCAGGGCGGTGGCGCGGTCAAAGGTGACGCTGACACCGTCCTCGGTTAAACCTGGCAAGTAACTGCCTTCCAGCTGTTCCGTCGGTTTAAGTACCAGACAAGTGTCGGAGCGGTTTTCTTGTTGCACGCCCAGCTGGTCCCAACTTTGTTCCATAAAGTGCGCCAGCTCAGGCTGTGCATCGAGCTCTGCCAATTGTTGCTGCAAGGCGATGGCCCGCTGTCCTCCGGCTGAGTTGAGCTCCAGCAGTTGGTCGCGTCCTTGCTCCAGTTGTTGCTCCAGTTGCTGCTGCAACTGATGGCTGGCCGCTAGCCACTGCACAAGGCCGTCATCAGACCATTGGTTTTGATGCAACAAAGACCAGAACATCGAGGCCGTTTGTTGGAAAACCGTCGCTCCGGTTTGGCAGGTGTGGGCAAAGGCATTGAGTACCTGATGGTACCACTGCACTTGGTAATGTTGCGCTGCATGGCGGAAGTACAGTATATGCAGCTGAATATCCTGCTGCTGCCCAATCCGGTCGAGCCGTCCGATGCGCTGCTCCAGCAAATCCGGGTTTAATGGCAGATCGAACAACACCAAATGGTGGGCGAATTGAAAGTTCCGTCCTTCACTGCCAATCTCTGAGCACAACAACACCTGAGCACTGTAATCCTGCTGGGCAAAATAGGCGGCGGCTTTGTCCCGCTCCAGAATGCTCATGCCTTCATGGAACACGGCGGCACGAATGCCTTCACGTTGCATCAGCACTTTTTCCAGTTCAGCAGCCGTGCTGGCGTGGCTGCATATCAACAGAAACTTCTCGGTTTTATGCTGTTTGAGCAGTTGGATTAAGGCATCGACCCTGGGGTCGAACTGCTGCCAGCCCGGCTCAGCACTTTGCTGGCTGTAGAGGCGCTCTGGGGTGAGCAATGCCTGCAAAGAAGCGTCGGCACTTGCCTCTGCTTGCCACAGGGCCGCACTCTGACGATAGGGCTCAGGCAGCTCCAGCTCGATAAAGTGTGGAATTCGCTTGGGAAAGCCAGCAATGGTGCGGCGGCTGTTACGAAATAACAACCGGCCGGTGCCATGGCGGTCAAGCAACGGCTGGATGATTTGTTGTTGTAACTTTTGTCGCTCGGTGGCATCCAATTCTGTTTGTTGCAGCTGTGCCAGTATCTTGTGCAGATTCTGCTCATGCAGCAGGGTTTTTAGTTCAGTTGCAATGGCCTTGCTCAATGGTTTTGCTTGCAGCAGGTGCTCGGTGAGGCTGGCAATGTGCTGAAATTGTTGTTCTTGCTGGACAAAGCTGTCGTAGTTATAAAAGCGATCACTATCCAGCAATTGCAGACGTGCGAAATGGCTGCGATGGCCAAGCTGGTCTGGTGTGGCGGTCAGCAGCAGAACACCCGGGATCTGCTGAGCAAGGTCCGCCACGCATTGGTAGGCCAGGCTTGGTGCAGTTTCATCCCAGGTCAGGTGGTGTGCTTCATCCACCACCAGCAGGTCCCAGCTGGCGGTTGCGGCCTGCTGCTGCCATTGGGGTGATTGGCTCAAAAATTCCAGACTGCACAACACCAGTTGCTCGGTTTCAAAGGGGTTGCTTTGATCCTGCGCGCTTTGCTCGCAGCGCTCCTGATCAAAAATGGCCACCGAGAGATTAAAGCGTCGCAGCATTTCAACCAGCCACTGGTGCTGCAGTGATTCCGGTACCAGGATCAAGGCGCGTTTAGCCCGGCCACTGATCAATTGCTGGTGCAAAATCAACCCTGCTTCGATGGTTTTGCCCAGCCCGACTTCATCCGCCAGCATCACACGGGGAGCATGGCGTTTGGCAACTTCCTCAGCGATGTAGAGCTGGTGAGGAATCAAGCTAACGCGGGCACCGCTCAGGCCCTGCAAAGGATTTTGCTGCAGCTGATGCAGTTGCAACTGGCTTTGATAGCGTAAGCTGAAGGCTTCCAGTCGATCAATCTGACCAGCGTACAACCTGTCCTGAGGCTGACTGAAGCTGAGGAAATGATCGAGCAGAATCTCCCGGACCGAGGTGTATTGGCCAGTATCCTGGCGCTTGCCGTGATACAGCAAGGTCTCGCCGACTTCTTCGACCTCGGTCACATCCAGCTCAAAGCCTTCAGCGCTGCGGATCTTGTCTCCGGCTACAAAGCGAATGCGGGACAAGGGCGCCTGCTGTCTGGCGTAGCAACGCTGTTCGCCACTGGCTGGGAACAACACCGTCACCGAGCGCGCATCCAGCGCGATGATGGTGCCCAAGCCTAAATCCGATTCACTCTCGCTTATCCAGCGCTGACCTAACCCAAACGACATGCCATATCCCATCGAACCAAAGGGGCGTTATGGTACAGCGAAACGGCTTTTTCTGCATCCTGATTTCATCGGCTGTCATCCATTGGTCATCCAGTTGACTTAAGCTTGTCATGGATGTGTTGCTG
>SKGJ01000225.1 GCA_007117525.1 Alkalimonas sp. | reverse complement strand
GCTGCCCGTGAGATGGGCATGATGGTGGTGCCCGAAGGCGGCTCCTTGCTGCAACACAACCTGACCATGCTGGTCGATGGCCACACCACGCTGGAGCATGCCCTGCCCTCGGCCCGGGTGTACGAGGATGTGCTGCAACTGTGGGAAGCCAGCAGCATGGCTTACACCCCGACGCTGAACGTCGCTTATGGCGGCATCTGGGGTGAAAACTACTGGTACGACACCACCGAAGTGTGGCAACACCCACGGCTCAGCCGTTATGTGCCGATGGACCAGCTGGCACCACGCAGCATGCGGCGGGAAAAAGCCCCTGAGCATCACTACAACCACTTTGCGGTGGTGGAAACGGCCAAGCAAATGTCCGATCGAGGCATCCTTGCCAACATCGGTGCCCATGGCCAGCGCGAAGGTTTAGGCGCCCATTGGGAGATCTGGATGTTTGCCCAGGGCGGCATGACCCCACTGGAAGCCCTGCGCACCGCCACCATCAACCCAGCCATTACCTATGGCATGGATCACCAGCTAGGCAGCATTGAAGTCGGCAAGCTGGCCGATCTGATTGTGATTGATGGCAACCCACTGGAAAACATCCGAGTCAGTGATCGGGTGCGCTACACCATGGTCAACGGCCGCTTGTTCGATGCTGAAAGTATGAACGAAATTGGCCTGCGCGAACGGCCACGCCAGCCGTTTGAGTTTGAACCCAGGAGTTAATGTTCACTCACAAGCACTCTCTTCAAGGCCAGCTTCTGCTGGCCTTTCTTATCGCCTCAGCCGATGGTGACCATTTTCTACTCATCGGTCAAAACGACTAACCTGACTGAGTCAGTCTGTGATAGCGGCTTTATTTGGCGTCTCTCCCACGCCAAGCGCAATGGATCAAACGCAGCTGACACTGGTGTTCCTGGTTGAAACTCCGCTCATGGATGAGCTTTTTTACAGGTCTTTCTGCATCAAGCGATTGGATGCGATCAAACAAGCCACACTGATCACAATGGCCACAGCCCCCAGCCACAGCACCTGATGAATGCTGGTCAAGCGAATGGTCAAGGCTGCTGCCGGTGGCCCCAGCACCAGGCCAATCTTAAAAGCCGTAACGCAAAACACGATCAAACGGCCGCTTTTATCCACATCATTAAAAATCGCCATCATAATGGGCACGATAAAGCTCCAGAACACCTGGTAGACAATGGTGGCTATCGCATAAATCACCCAGGCATGGCTGTCACTCATCCAGTACAAGGCCGCCAGACATGGCAACTGCACCACAGCCGTCAACAACAAGGACGCATTACGGCCAATCCAACTGACAAACCAGCTGGACAGCATGGAGCCGATGGCACTGATGGCAAAACCAGCCCCCAGGATGGCCCCGACTTCCGCCACCGTTAAACCGGCATGCACCCCAATGCGCTCCAAATAGGCCCAGACGGTGCCCTGTGCAAAGTAATAGGCAATGGTGCCGGCAAAAACCAATGCAGCGGCCAGCCAGCGCCCTTGCAAATCCAGCCGAAATGTCGCCTGTGGTTTCTTGTTAGCCGGAAAACTGATAAAGCTGAGCATCAACGCCAGCAGTAAAAAGAGGTTAAAACACTGGTAGATGCCAGCGTAACCAAAAGGCGCAATCACATAAGGCAGCAAGGCAAAACCCAAGGTACCAAAAATCACCTGAATCGTGACCATCACAGCAAAGGCCTTATCCACCCTGCTTTGGTCGCCCAGTGCAGCCAACGCTATAGCATAGGAAACACCACAAGCAAGGCCGGCACAAAAGCGAAGCAACAACACCAGCTCAAAGCTGCTGACCCAGCTGGTCAGCAGGTTGCAGCCAATAAAAACCGCCAGACTCAACTGCACGATACGCAACCACTGAATACGGCGTACCCACAGCAAAGCCGAGGCACTGGAGATCAGGATACCCGCCACCTCGGCGGATGCCAGAAAACCCACTTCAGCGGTACTGAACAAGCCACTGTCGGTAAAGGCACCCACCAACAGTGGCATTAAAATGGTGACCGAAGCGCCCATCATCGCAATCAGCATCACACCAAGGTATTGAGGAAAATTTAAATCCGATGCAGCGGCTGGCCGCCAGGTCAAAGACAACATCAACAACCTCCTGAATGCAAAAGTGAGGCCGAAGCCTCACTTTAGGATAACCACTCACCCATTAAAAATAACTGTAGGAGAAGCTTAAACCAATGGTTCTTGGTGTCAGGGCTATGGTTCTACGGCCCAGAATACCAGAGTTTTGATTGGAGACAATGGCATCGCTGTTGGTCAGATTGGTTGCCCAAAGCCGTACATCCCAATTGTCTTTGCCCAGCCCAAGATTGGCGCTAAAGGTGGTAAAAGATGGGTACTCAAAAATCGCAGCTTCCGGGTTGTCCTGCCGATCGTTTTGTACCTTGCCAACATAGCGGCCGTTCAAACTGCCCCAGAGTGACATGCCATTGTCCAGATCGGCGGTGTAACGCACGCCAAAGTTATGCCGCCACTTGGGGTTGCCGCCCAAAGATCCGCCTTTCATCCAGGTACGACATTCGTTGTTCTCAACACTTTCTTCATACACACACTTGGTGACAGTTTCATCCCAGGTGCCTTTGGTGGTGGCCGTAGAGTAAGTCAGCAATAAGTTATCGGTCAGATAATAACGCATGCTAAGCTCTGCACCGCGGGTCTTGGCATCCGGCCCATTGGTGGTGCCATTGACCGGGAAAAAATCTTCAATGGTTTGCGAGAAATAGGTCTGCACATTGTTCCATTGGATTTGATAAACATTGGCCTGCACAAAGAAGCCATCGGCCAAAAAGCCTTTGACCCCCAACTCGTAGTTGTCGGTGGAGTCCGGTTCATAGAACTGCGCATCTTCTGCCACCGGGCGACCACTGTCTTCGCGGAAAGAGTTGGTCCCCCCCCGTCGAAAGCCCTGTGAGTAGGTAAAATAGCCCAGGATCTCATCACTAAAGAAGTAAGCGGTGTTGAATTTAAAGAAACTCTCACCACTGCCGCTGCCTTTAAAGTCACGATCCGAGTCGGTTGGGCCCAAATAATCACGGATAAAACCAGAGCCAATGTCGGTGTAGTTGAACACCCGGGCACCCACTGTCAGATTCCACTTTTCGGTGATGTCATAACCCACTTCGCCAAAAATCGCAGTCTCTTTGTATTTACTGCCCAAATCTTCGCGGTAACCCTCGCCAACATTGCCACCGGCTGTTGCCCGGTCAAAGCCCAGCCAGGAGACCTGGCTGGCGATTTCATCCAGCCGCTCAAACCACTCTGAGAACTTGTAGTTGCGACGCTGGTTGGTGTGGTAGACACCGACGATCCAGCTCCAGGGCCCCTCGATGGAGGAGGTCAGACGGCTTTCGTGACTGATGCCACGGTAGCTGTTGTCAAAGGTCATGTAGGCCGAGTCATTGCCATCGGCCAATGCCAGCCCGGGGATCCAACCGTAAAAGCTGTTGCCCGCCCCGGCATAATCCGCCTGACCAACACTGCTGTCCCGGTAATTGGCCGTGCTGCTGGTCAAAGTGGCAAATCCTAAATCCCAATCCACATCAATCGAATCCATTTTCAGATCACGATCGGCAAATTCCGCAAAGCGTGATACCACAGTGCGATCATTGTACTGAAAAGGGGTATCAAAAGAAGTAAAGGTGCAATCCTCAATGCCTTCACAGGCCCGGTTGACCGGCAAGCGACTGGCACCACGGATACCATGCGCCAGTTGATCTTGTTGGGTGCGACTGTACTTTAACCGTAAATCATCACTGACTTGCCACAATAAAGTCAGACGGCCACCGGTAACCTCCTGCCAATCATCCCGTTTGTACAGGGTTTGATTCGGGTTGGGATTGCCCGGGAAACCTTCGCCCGGTGCTACCCAACTTGGATTCACCTGACGATCGGTAAAGCCTTTTTCATCCAGTCGGGCCAGCGATAAACGGGCCGCAAAGCGTTCGCCCATGGGAATATTGAACACCACATCGGTGTCGTTGCTGATACCACCGCCCTGGGTTTGGTAGAAATTGGTATTTAAATCAAACTGAAACTCTTCCAGCACCGGCTCATTGGTGATGTAACGAATGGTGCCGCCCAAACTACCGGCGCCATACAAAGTACCTTGCGGACCAATCAACTGCTCAACCCGGGCCACATCCTTGATGCGGTAATTGATGTTCGGCAAGGGCGTGGCATCCAGATAATACGCCATGGTCGTGCGGATAAACTGCTGCAGGTTATTGGCGTTGACTCCGGCAACATTCAGACCACGTACCGAGACCGAGTCGGCAAAACGAGCGCTGTTGTCCGGCGCATGAATTTCCACGCTGTCGGCAATCAAATCTTTCAAATTCGCAATGTTATTTTCACGCAACTCAGCTTCGGTCATCGCCGTGATATTCATCGGGATTTCCGATGCCATCTTAGGGCGTCCCGTACCGGTTACGGTGATTCGTTCAATCGACTGTACTTTTTTCTGCTCGTCTTCTTTCTGCTCGGTTTCGACAGCCATCACGGCGCCGGATACCAGCATGGCTGATATCCATAGGCTAAGCTCTCGTTTTTTAAATGGTAACATGCTGAATTTCCTTCCTGTTGCCCGGCTATTGTTTTAATGTACAAGCGAAGAAGTTCTGCTAAATTGATGATTTCTTGCTCGCCGGGAATCAGGATTAACCAGTTCAACATTCCCTGTACAGTTAGTTTCTATAGGTTAAAGCGATAGTTCGAGGTTCGCGGTATGCAGCTTTCATTTGAGCAACTCCAGGCATTTTTAACCACCGTTGAGACCGGCAGCTTCTCGGCTGCTGCCCGTAAACTGGGTAAAGCTCAGTCTTCCATCAGCGGTCTTATCAGTAATCTGGAGATTGATGTCGGTTTTGAGGTGTTTGATCGCAGCAAACGCACGCCCCCCTTAACTCCAGAAGGCCTGGCCCTGTTAAATGACATTAAATCGGTGCTGAAAAGCTACAACAACCTGATGCACCGTATCCAGAATCTGAATCAAGATGTGGAAACCGAAATTGCACTGGCTTTTGACGACATGGCGCTGCCAGTGGCGTTAATCTTGGCGGTTGCCAGCGAATTTAAAGAGCAGTTTCCCAACACCGCCCTGATGCTGCTTAAAGCCAGCCACCACCAGGGCTACCAGTTGATCCAAAACGGCGAGGTCGATCTGGCCATTGCCATCAGCCAGGACGACTACCCGGAAGAGTGCGCTTTTCGGGGCATTTCCCATGTGCACTATGGCACTGTGGTCAGCAGCAGCCACCCATTGGCACAACTGGCTTCCGTAACCCCCTACGATTTATCGCAGTACCGCCACCTGCGTATTACCGATCCGGCCAGTGGTTTTCGCCGTTTCGACTCGGACTTATCCACCAACATCTGGTTCACCAACAGCTCCACCCTGTTGATTGAAGCGGTGCAACAAGGTTTTGGCTGGGCCGAGCTGCCGCTGAATTTAATCAAGCCACAATTGCAAAGTGGTGCCCTGCTTAAGCTTCCTACCAGCCATCAGGCGGTGTCTTTTCCGCATTGTGTCGATATGATTTGGAAAAATGAAGGCCCGGTTGGTCAGGGGCTGCAATGGCTGCTGGACAGGCTCACTGAACAAGGCATCGCTTTTAGTAAGCAATAACCCCCATCCGAGGGTGCATTTCACTCGCCCCCTTGCCTGTACAGGGAATGCTGTTGCCAGGTCGCCTTGGTTATAACTGAACCAAGGCCCTATCCGGGCAAGCCGCTACAGGAAACTGCCATGACATTGCACAAAGCTGCCACCAGCACCGACCAACTGGTTGAGTTGGATAAACAGCACTTCACCCATCCCTGGACCGTATTCGATGTCTTTGCCGAGCAAGGCGCCTTGCCCATTGCCAGCGCCGAAGGGTGCTACATCACCGACAGCCACGGCAAACGTTATCTCGATGCCGTCGGTGGCCTTTGGTGCACCAACATTGGCCTCGGCCGCAGCGAAATGGCCGATGCCATTGCCGAGCAATGCCGCACCATGGCATTTGCCAATCCCTTTGTCGATATGACCAATATTCCGGCCACGCAATTGGCCGCCAAACTGGCCGAGCTGGCGCCGGGCGATCTGAATCATGTTATTTTCACCTGCGGCGGCTCGACCGCAGTGGATAGCTCCTACCGCTTAATTCAGTACTACCAGAACTGTCGTGGCAAACCTGAGAAAAAGCATATTCTATCGCGCAAAAACTCCTACCATGGCAGCACCTATTTATCGATGTCGATTGGTGGCAAAGCGGGGGATCATCCGCCGGAGTTTGACTTTATTAAGGACTTTATTCACCACCTGTCCTGCCCCAATTATTACCGGGCACCGGCTGGCTTGTCGGAAACCGACTATTTGCAGCTGCTGCTGCAGGAAATGGAAGAGCGCATCCTGCAGCTAGGGCCTGAACACATTGCCGCTTTTTATGCCGAGCCTGTGTTCGGTGCCGGTGGCGTTATTGTGCCACCAGCGGGTTATCATCAGGCGACCTGGGCCCTGTGCAAAAAATACGATATTTTGTATGTCTCCGATGAAGTGGTCACCTCCTTTGGCCGGCTTGGCCACTGGTTTGCTTCCTGGGACTTGTTTGGTATTAAACCGGATATCATTACCACCGCCAAAGGCATCACCTCCGGCTATCAGCCGCTGGGAGCCTGCATCTACTCCGACCGCATTCATCAGGTAATTAGCGAACCGGGCCATGGCCGCTGCTTTGCGCATGGCTTTACCTACTCCGGCCACCCGATTGCGTGCGCTGCTGCACTGAAAAACATTGACATCATTGAGCGCGAACAATTGCTGCAGCGGGTGCAGCAGATAGGCCCCTATTTTCAGCAGCAAATGAGAACGCTGGAAGATTTACCCATCGTTGGCCAGGTACGGGGGATGCAGCTGATGGTCTGCGTCGAGAATGTGCGTGATAAAGTCAGCAAAGCCTTGTTCCCGGAGGAACTGGATATTGGCAAACGCATCTCGGATCATGCCGAAGCCTTGGGGCTTATTGTCCGGCCCATTGTGCATCTGAATGTGATGTCGCCCCCGCTGACCATCACCAAAGAGCAGGTCGACACCATAGTCCGCACCTTGCGTCAGGCCATCGAGCGCACCATCGTCGACTTGCAGGCAGAAGGTCACTTGCCGGCCAGCCAGCAGCAAAAGCGTGCTTATACCCAAGTGACCTCAAGATGCAGGCTTCAGCGGGAGATAAAAGCGCTTTAGGCAAGGCAGTTGTTGGAAGCTTTGGTGGTTCCAAATCGACAACAGCTAACGCCGCATAAAGCGCTTT
>SKGJ01000193.1 GCA_007117525.1 Alkalimonas sp. | reverse complement strand
TTTGTGAGACAGGCCATTATTGCCAAAGCCGAAAAAGAAGGTGGTAAACTCGAGGCCTATAACTTTGGTTAAGGTAACTAGTCCTCACTCCAAACTCAGCAATGCTGCAGATTATTGCGGCGCTTCTTGGCCTGACTAGTGCTCAAGTGGTAGGATAAGGCCATGCCAGCTTTTAGGTGATGCCAAAATGCCGACCCCTTATCTAATGCCGTACGAGCAATGGCTGCTTCGGATGGAAGAATCGCAGCTGATGGCCTCTCCGGCCGAACTGCATGGTTTAATCAGTGGCTTGCTCTCCGCCGGTGTCCAGGCAGAACAACAGCAGATCCTGCCGGTACTGTACGATTTTCTGAACGACAATCAGGCGGTGCCGGTCGCGGTGCAAAAGCAGATTGTTGAGTTGATTGGCCTGACTGCCGAGCAACTGCAGCAAACCGACTACGCTTTTGCTTTGTTGCTGCCCAGCGATGACGACAGTCTGATTGAACGGCTCGAAGCCGTGGTCGAGTGGTGTCAGGCCTTTTTGGTTGGCTTTGCCGTGCTGCAAACCGACTTATCCCTGGTGCCGGAAGACATTCGCGATGCGGTCAATCAGCTGACCGAAATCACCCGGCTCGATGTGCACAGCAGCAGTGACTTCTCCGAGCAGGAAAACGAAGAGTCCTATTACCTGGTGCTGGAACATATCCGTATCCTGGCGCTGAACTGCTTCCACGAAGTGGGTGTAAAGTACCAACAGGGCACGGCGCCGAAAAAGACCTTGCACTGATCCCCGTACAAAGGAAAAACCATGAACAGGCCCCAGGCTGAGCGTCGCCAGCGGTTGCTGGCTCAATTACCTGCCTCTTCGGTCGCGGTCATTGCCGCTGGCCATGAACAGACCCGTAGCCGTGATACCGAGTACCCCTTTCGTCCCAACAGTGACTTTTGGTACCTGACGGCTTTCCCGGAACCCGATGCGCTGCTGATTTTAACCAAAGATGCAGCCGGACAAAGCGCTGAGCTGCTGCTGTGCCGCGATAAAGACGTGGAAAAAGAAGTCTGGCAAGGCCGGCGCTTTGGCCCGGAGCAGGCAGAGCAGCAGTTTGGTATAGCGGCAGCCTCCATCAGCGAACAGCAAGCGCAGCTGGTCGCCGCCATGAAAGGCAAACAGCAGCTGTGGTTTTGTTTTGGCGACGATGAGGCTTTGCTAAGCCAGCTGAACGCCTGCCAACAGCAGATACGCACTACGCCACGCCAAAGCGAGCTGGCGCCCCAGCAGCAATGCAATTTACGGCCATTGCTTAGCGAGTTGCGGCTGTTTAAAGATGCACACGAAATCAGCCTGATGCAGCAAGCCGCCTCCATTAGCGCGGATGCACACAAGGCCGCGATGCAGCTTTGTCAGCCCGGCATGCAGGAATACCAGTTAGAAGCCTGCATTTTGCACCACAGTGCGATGCAGGGCGCCCGCTACCCGGCCTACAACGCCATTGTTGGCGGGGGCGAGAATGCCTGCATTTTGCATTACACCGAAAACAACGCCAAGCTTTGCGATGGCGATCTGGTGTTGATCGATGCTGGCTGCGAATGGCAGGGCTATGCTGCCGATATTACCCGTACCTTCCCGGTAAATGGCCGCTTCAGCCAGGAGCAGGCGGCCCTCTATCAGCTGGTGCTGGATGCCCAGTTGGCGGCGCTGGCTGAAATCAAACCCGGCAGCAGTTTCGCGCTCGCTACCCAAGCCTGTTACCGGGTGCTGACCGAAGGCCTGCATCGGCTTGGCATTCTTCAAGGAGAGCTGGCGGAGTTAATCGAAGCCGAAGCGGCCAAGCCCTGGATGATCCACAGTCTGGGCCATTGGCTGGGGCTGGATGTGCACGATGTTGGCTCCTACCAGCCGAAAGGCGCCGTGCCCGAGCCCGGTGCGAAAAACCGAGTGTTTGAACTCGGTATGGTGCTAACGGTCGAGCCCGGTCTGTACATTCCCAAAGGCAGCGACACCGATCCCAAATGGTGGGGCATTGGCATTCGCATTGAAGACGATGTGCTGGTTACCGCAGAGGGCCATCGCAATCTGACGGCGGCGGTGCCCAAAACCATTGCTGAGATTGAAGCCCTGATGGCTCAGGATGCAAGCGACCCAGGACAAGGCCATGGCCAGTTTGACTGACACTGCCCCAGAGGTTGATATCGCCATTGCCGGTGGCGGCATGGCAGGACTCACGCTGGCCTGGGCTTTGCTTAAGGCCAGGCCGACGCTTCGCATTGCGGTGATAGAACAACAAGCCGCTGTAGAGCGCTCGGTCAGTTTTGACAGTCGCAGCATCGCTTTGGCGGCAGCCAGTGTCGATCAATTGCGCAACTGGCAGCTGTGGCCGGAGCTTGGGGCCAAAGCCAGCCCCATCCGCCATATTCATGTGTCGGATCGCGGCCATTTTGGCAAATGCTACCTTGAAGCCGATCACTTTGGTCTGAGCGAATTTGGCGCAGTGCTTGAAGTGGAGCACCTGGGCCAGCTGCTGCAGCAGCGCTTGCAAGCTTTGCCGGGCAAGCAACTGATGATGCTGCAGCCGGATCAGGTTGCCTCTTTGCAGCAACAAGCCGATCAGGTGCAGCTGCAACTGGCCAGTGACAAAGCGCTCTCTGCCAGACTTTTGGTGGTGTGTGAAGGGGGCCTGTCGCCTACCCGGCAGCTGGCTGGTTTTGCCTTGCGCAGCGAGCACTACGAGCAAACCGCAGTGATTGCCAATTTGGCGCTGGCCGAGCCGCATCAGCAGCGGGCTTTTGAGCGCTTTACCGCCGATGGTCCGATAGCGCTGTTGCCCTTGCCTGGCAAGCGCTACTCCTTGGTCTGGACCACCCAACCGGCAGAAGCCGCTCAGTTGATGCAGCTGGACGAGCCAGCGTTCACCGCCGCCGCTCAGCAAGCTTTTGGCTACCGGGCCGGGGTCTTTGTTCAAAGTGGCGCCCGGGCCAGTTACCCCTTGACACTCAGGCGCAGCGACAGCCCGGTGCGTCATCGCATTGCACTGCTTGGCAACAGCCTGCACAGCCTGCATCCGATTGCCGGTCAGGGCTTTAATCTGGCGTTGCGCGACATTGCTGCTTTGGTCGCGTTGGTGCAGCAGATGCCGACAGCCATTGGCGATTACGCCATGCTGCGCCAGTACCAGCTGGCCCGCGAGGCCGATATGCAGCAGGTGATGACCCTGACCGATGGGCTGGTACGGCTATTTTCCAATCGCTCCCGGTTGCTGGCGCTGGGCCGCAATCTGGGTTTGCTCGGCATGCTGCTGTGTGAGCCGTTGCAACAACCGTTGGCCCGCCAGGCCATGGGCTACAGCGCGACGCTGCGCCAGCAGGCTCAGCTGAAGGAGTTTTCGAACAATGCAGCATTGTGATATCACCATTGTTGGCGCAGGCAGCGCTGGTCTGACGCTGGCCTTGCTATTGGCTCCGCTCGGGCTTCAGATCCGGCTGCTGGAAAAAGGCCCGCAGCCGCAGCCAGGTGCAGCCAGTTTTTCCCGTGTCAGTGCCCTGAATCTGGCATCGCAGCGCTTGTTGGCCGGGCTGGGTGTCTGGTCTGGCATTGCCGCCGAGGCCGCACCTTATCAGCAGATGGAGGTGTGGCAAGCCGACAGCTTTGGCCGGCTGGGCTTTTCGGCGGCCGAGCAGCAGCTGCCAGCTCTTGGCTGGATCTGCGACAACCAAAGCATTCGTCAGCAGCTCTATCAGCAGCTGAGCCAGCACAGCAATGTGCAGTGCTTGTTTGACAGCGGCATCAGCCGCATCAGTCAGGGCGACCAGAATGTCGCGCTGCAACTGGCAAGCGGTGACTTGCTGCTCTCCAGTTTGCTGGTGGCGGCCGATGGTGCCAACTCTTTTGTCCGCGAATCGCTGCAACTGCCCCTGACGCACTGGGATTACCAGCACCATGCGTTGGTCGCCACCTTAACCACCACCGAGCCGCATCAGGCCACTGCCCGCCAGGTGTTCTGGCCGGATGGGCCCTTGGCGTTGTTGCCATTGCCGGACAGCCGTCAGGTATCCATCGTCTGGAGTGTGCCGCCCGAGCGGGCTCAGGCCTTGCAGGCACTGCCGACCGAGGCCTTTGCCAAAGCGGTGACAGCAGCCAGTCAATCGGTGCTGGGGCCGCTGCAGCTTGCCAGTGACCGGCAACGGATCCCACTTCGCATGCGCTACGCCAATCAATGGGTGCAGGGCCGGGTGGTGTTGGTGGCCGATGCCGCCCACAGCATCCACCCACTGGCCGGTCAGGGCATGAATCTGGGGCTGATGGATGTTGCTGCATTAGCAGAACTAATCTCAGAGCAGCGGGAGCAGCAGGGCGCTATCGATTGCCCACGGCTGTTGGCCCGTTATCAGCGCTGGCGAAAATCCGAAGCGCAAAGCCTGATTTTGGCGATGGAGACCTTTAAACGGGGCTTTGCCGGCGGCGCTTTGCTGCCGAAAGTGCTGCGCTCTATCGGCATGAGCCTGCTGGATAAGCAAAGCAAGCTGAAGCAACCGATGATGGCGCTGGCGCTTGGCAACAGCGGCGATTTGCCCAAAGCAGCCAGGCCAGCACAGCCTGGATCGGATGCCGCCCTCGGCTGAACGTCTAATCATTAGTAAATCTAAGGGTAAGGGGGCTGTTGGCCGTCGCAGGCTTCCGTTATAATCGATGCATTCTTAGTCGGTCGGGTTGCATAACCTTGCGGGGTACAGCCTGAACCAGCGGCGTTGCTGCCAGCTTGAGCCTTGGTGGCTATCAACCAGGCAGAGCGTCGCCTCAGATCACAGGAAGCAAGCCCATGTCCCAACAAACCGTGTTACACGCCAAACATCTGGAAGCCGGTGCCAAAATGGTGGATTTTTTCGGCTGGCAGATGCCCATTAACTACGGCTCTCAAATGGAAGAGCACCACGCGGTGCGCCAGGATGCCGGTATGTTTGATGTGTCGCACATGACCATCGTGGACCTGACCGGTGCCCGTACCCGTGACTTCCTGCGCTACTTGCTGGCCAACGATGTTGCCAAATTAACGGTGCCAGGCAAAGCCCTGTACACCGCCATGCTGAATGAAGCCGGTGGCGTGATCGACGACCTGATTGTTTACTTCCTGCAAGAAGACTACTTCCGCATTGTGGTGAATTCCGCCACCCGTGAAAAAGATTTGGCCTGGCTCAACCAGCACGCCCCAGCGTTTGAGGTGACCGTCACAGAGCGGCCAGAGCTGGCGCTGATCGCAGTGCAGGGCCCCAATGCCAAGGCTAAAGTCGCCACCTTACTGGATGCCGCTCAACAGGCAGCGGTTGAAGGCATGAAGCCGTTCTTTGGCGTGCAAAGCGGTGATTTGTTTATCGCCACCACCGGTTACACCGGCGAAGACGGCTACGAAATTGCCATGCCAGAAGGCCTGGCGGCGGATTTCTGGCAGCAACTGCTGGCAGCCGGTGTTAAGCCCTGTGGCTTGGGTGCTCGTGATACCTTGCGTCTGGAAGCTGGCATGAATTTGTACGGCCAGGATATGGACGAAACTGTGTCGCCCCTGGCGGCCAACATGGGCTGGACCATTGCCTTTGAGCCGGCCGATCGCCACTTTGTTGGCCGTGCAGCGTTGGAGCATCAAAAAGCAACCGGCACCGACAAGCTGGTGGGGCTGGTGATGGAACAAAAAGGCGTGCTGCGCCATGGTCAGCGGGTGGTGGTTGAAGGCGGCGAAGGCATCATTACCTCGGGCACCTTCTCTCCGACGCTGGGCTTTAGCATTGCGATGGCGCGGGTTCCGGCCAGTGTCGGCGATAGCGCCGAAGTGGATATTCGCGGCAAGCTGGTGCCGGTGAAGGTGATCAAGCCAGCCTTTGTCCGCATGGGCAAAAAACTGATCTAAAGTTTAATGAGGGCAGGCTGTTGTGCAAAAGCTGTACAACAGCCTGCCTGCTGTATCACAATAGCATGGCAACCGTCTGTGCATGCGGACTTAAAAGAACAACATCAGGTAAGGAACTAAACATGAGCTCTATCCCTACAGAATTAAAGTATGCCTCGTCCCACGAGTGGGTTCGTCACGAAGGCGATGGCATCTACAGCGTCGGTATTTCTGAGCATGCGCAAGAGCTGCTGGGCGATATGGTCTTTGTCGAGCTGCCCGAAGTTGGCGATACGGTGTCTCAGGGCGACGACTGCGCGGTGGCCGAGTCGGTTAAAGCCGCTTCGGATATCTATGCCCCTTTGTCTGGCGAAGTGGTCGAAGTGAACGAGTCGCTGACCGATGCGCCTGAGCAAGTGAACGCCAGCCCTTACCACGATGGCTGGATGTTCAAAATCAAAGCCTCCGATCTGGCGGAGCTGGATGAACTGCTGGATGCCGAAGGCTACCAGAACGTCATCGACGAAGACTAAAGGTCATCCATTTTTGCATAAGCCCCGTACAATCGGGGCTTACGTTATTTAGAAGCAAAACCCTGTACCCAAAGCAAAGTACCCAAAAAATTGTACCCAACGCCTTTGTCGTTACTGCATTAATAGGACACATCAAGCATGAGCAACCCTGCTGCTAAAACGCTGTCGCAACTTGCGAATCATCAGGAATTCATTCAACGCCATATTGGCCCGGATGCCAACGAAACCGCGGCGATGCTGGCCGAGCTGAATGTCAGCTCGGTGGAAGAGCTTATCGCCCAGACCATTCCGGCCGATATCCGTTTGCCACAACCACTGGCCATTGGTGACAGCCGCAGCGAGGCCGAAGCCCTTGTGTACCTGAAATCCGTTGCTGCAAAAAACAAAGTGTTCAAGTCCTACATTGGTATGGGCTATCACCCAACGCTGACGCCAAACGTGATCCTGCGTAACGTGCTGGAAAACCCGGGCTGGTACACCGCTTACACGCCGTATCAGCCGGAAATCGCTCAGGGCCGTTTGGAAGCGCTGCTGAACTTCCAACAGCTGACGCTGGATTTAACCGGCCTGGAACTGGCCAGTGCGTCCTTGCTGGATGAAGCCACCGCCGCTGCCGAAGCCATGGCATTGGCCAAGCGGGTGTCGAAAAACAAAAAGTCCAACAGTTACTTTATTGCCAATGACGTGCACCCGCAAACACTGGACGTGGTGAAAACCCGTGCCGAAATGTTTGGTTTTGACATCGTCACCGGCCCAGCCAGCGACGCTGCCAAGCACGATGTGTTCGGTGCCTTGCTGCAATACCCAAGCAGCAGCGGTGAAGTGCGTGACGACAGCGCCCTGATTGCCGATTTGCAGGCCAAGAAGGCCATCGTCGCCGTTGCCACCGACATTATGGCGCTGGTACTGATGAAATCCCCTGGCCAGCTGGGCGCCGACGTGGTGCTGGGCTCGGCGCAGCGTTTTGGGGTACCGATGGG
>SKGJ01000238.1 GCA_007117525.1 Alkalimonas sp. | reverse complement strand
GGTGCAAGTGGTGCATGGCCAGCAGCGGGGCAAAGCCTTGCAGCAACTGGCTGAAGCTGAGCTGATAATCACCACCTACCCTTTAATGGCGCGCGATCTGAAGCATTACCAGGCCCACAATTTCAGCCATATTGTGCTGGACGAAGCCCAGCAAATTAAAAACAGCCGCAGTCAGACCACCGCCGCCATTCGCAAGCTGCAAGGGGATTTTCGGCTCTGTTTAACCGGTACCCCACTGGAGAACCATCTGGGGGAATTAAAATCCTTGTTTGATTTTTCCTTGCCAGGCTTGCTGGGCAATGATGCTTTTTTCCGCAAGCAGTTTCGCCGCCCAATAGAGCGGGAACAGCACCCGGAGCGTGGCCGGGAGCTGCAACAACGGGTGGCCCCCTTTTTGTTGCGCCGAACCAAGAGCGAAGTGATGAGCGAACTGCCGGAAAAGGTGGAAATTGACCAGTATCTGGCGCTCGACAGCGATCAACGTCAGCTGTACGACAGCATTCGTCTCAGCATGGAAAGCCACATTCGCCAACTGTTTGCTGAAAAAGGCCTGGCCAAAAGTCAGATTGAGTTTTTGGATGCGCTGCTGAAATTGCGCCAGGCGTGCTGCGATGCCCGTCTGGTCAAATTGCCCAGCGCGCAGAAAGTGCAAAGCAGTGCCAAACTGGACTGGCTGACGCAAAACATACCGGAAATGATCGACGAAGGGCGGAAAATCATTATTTTCAGTCAGTTCACCAGCATGCTGGCGCTGATAGAAGAGGTGATGCAGCAACAGCAGATCCCCTACGCCAAACTGACCGGTCAGACCAAAAAACGTCAGCAACAAATTGATCGTTTTCAGCAGGGCGAGGTGCCACTGTTTTTAATCAGTTTAAAAGCCGGTGGTACCGGCCTGAACCTCACCGCTGCCGATACCGTCATTCACTACGATCCCTGGTGGAACCCAGCCGTGATGCAACAGGCCACCGACAGGGCCCACCGCATTGGTCAGGACAAAAAAGTCTTTGTTTACAAACTGATTGCCAAAGACACCGTGGAGCAAAAGATCCAACTGTTGCAGCAGCAAAAACAAGCGCTGGCCGACAGCCTGTTCAGCGGCAACCAGCAAGGACTGTGGCAGGGCAGCGCCGATGACCTGTTGCAGCTGTTAAGTGGGTAAGTGCTGTTGCAACCATTGCTTGAGCTGTGCCTTGGGCAGAGCACCGCTTTGCTGCGCCTTTAACTTGCCATCCTGAAACAGCATCAGCGTTGGGATGGAACGAATGGCAAAACGGCCAGCCAGTCCCTGCTCTTGCTCGGTATTGATTTTTGCCAGCCGAACCCTGGGTTCAAGCTCAGCCGCTAAACCGGCAAAGATCGGGGCAAATTGCAGGCAAGGGCCACACCAGGGGGCCCAAAAGTCCACCAGCAATGGCAGCGCCGACTTTTCAGCATGCTGGGCAAAGTTAGCGGTTGTCAGCTCCAACACCTGGCCAATAAAAAGCGGTTGTTTGCAGTGGCCACAGCTGGGCTGTTCTGCAAGACGCTCTGGTGGCAGGCGGTTTAAACGTTGGCAATGCGGACAGGCAAGGATCATAGCGAGCTCCAATCGTTATCTTGCATTGGATCTATGGGATCGGACGCTACTTTTCAATAAAAAACCTGCCGCTTAGGGCAGGTCTTTATCAAGCATCCGAGCCGGGTTTATTGCGAGCGGCGTTTGGACGCAGCTCCTGGGCGTGGGCCTGCGCCCGGACGAGGCCCTGGTACACTTCGACGTTCGCCAGCCCCCTGATCGACCGAGATATTCAGCTTTTGCTTGCGCACATACACCTTCTTCAGATGCTGGAAAATTTCCTGCGGCATGCTGGCCGGCAGCTCAACGGTACTGAATTGATCAAACAACTTGATGTTGCCAATAAACTGACTGTCGATGTTGGCTTCATTGGCAATAGCACCAACGATATCGCCAGCACGCACCCCATGCTCTTTGCCCACTTCAATGCGGTAGGTGGTGTAATCGCCTTTCATTTCACGACGCTGACGAGGCCCGCGTTCTGGGCGATCGCCACGCTCCCGCACTGGCCGGTCACCACGCTCACGATCCCGCTTGCTCATGGGTTCGCGCAGCTCCGGGAACTGGCCAGCCACATTCAGCGGCTGTTCTTTTTGTGCCAGATAAAGCAGGGCTGCGGCCAGTTCGTTGCTGTCGCAATCCAGCGTTTCCTGCCAGGACGCAATCAACTCCTGGAAAAAGCTCAGATCCTGGGTTTCAATCGACTGAGCCAGCTCAGCGCGGAAGTTTTCAATCCGGCGCTGCTCAATCACCGCTCCGGTCGGCAGTGTCATCTTTTCGATTGGCTGACGGGTGGCCTGTTCAATGCTGCGCAGCAATCGACGTTCACGAGGCGAGACAAACAAAATCGCCTTGCCTTCCCGGCCAGCACGCCCGGTACGACCAATGCGGTGCACATAGGCCTCACTGTCGTACGGGATGTCGTAGTTCACCACCAGACTGATGCGCTCAACATCCAGACCACGGGCGGCGACATCGGTGGCGACAATCACATCCAATTGATTGTCTTTTAAACGGCGGATGGTCTGTTCACGGTGGGCCTGATTCATGTCGCCATTCAGGCAAGCCACGGCATAGCCACGGGCGCCCAGTTTAACGGCAATCTCTTCGGTGGCACTTTTGGTACGCACAAAGACGATGCTGGCATCGTAGTCTTCCCCTTCCAGCACCCGAGTCAACGCATCCAGCTTCTGGCTGTTGTCCAGCAACACAAAGCGCTGGGTAATGCGCTCAACCGTGCTGGTTTTGGCGGCAATTTTAATTTCGTGCGCATTGGTCAGGTGTTTCTGGGCAATGGCACGGATCTGGGTAGGCATGGTTGCTGAGAACATCGCGACCTGGCGGCCAGCCGGGGTCTGATCCATGATGGTTTGCACATCATCGATAAAGCCCATCCGCAGCATTTCGTCGGCTTCGTCCAACACGATGGCTTTTAAGTTATCCAGCACCAGAGTTTTACGCTCCAGATGATCCATCACCCGACCTGGGGTACCAACCACCACCTGACAGCCCCGCTTTAAGGAGCGCAACTGGTTGCTGTAGCTTTGGCCACCATAAATTGGCAACACATGAAACTGCGGCAGGTATTTGGCATAGGCCTGGAAAGCCTCGGCAACCTGAATCGCCAGCTCCCGGGTAGGTGCCAGCACCAAAATTTGCGGCTCACGTTGGCCAGCTTCGAGCCGGGCCAGCAATGGCAAGGCAAAAGCAGCTGTTTTGCCGGTACCGGTTTGGGCTTGTCCCAACAAGTCACTGCCAGCCAGTAATTTGGGGATGGATTCAGCCTGAATAGGAGACGGCGTTTCGTAACCCAACTCTGCCACAGCTTTCAGTAATGCTTCGGGCAGATCCAATTCAGCAAAAGATGTCACTTCAGACATAAATAATAAAACCTCAATACACAGGCAGGCAGCATGGTTGTGCTATTCTGGTCTTTACCTTGCCTGCCTGGCAGTAAAAACACCAAAAATCCGGCAATGCCCAGTGCACCGCCAAATCATCATCCAATGGCATACCCAATGGATTTCTAAATGCGCGTAGGCGGCAAGACCGTTCATCCCCATGAGCTTAGCAATACTAAGTGATTGGGGTGAACGATCGCAGCCAACACCCGTGCATTTTGAAAGACGACGGGTATAGTATAGTCAAACATCCAACAAACCTTAGGACAGATCGATGATCCAAATCCTTGTCGGCAGCCAGATGGGTGCAGCGGAATATGTGGCAGAACAGGTTGCGGAAACCATGGCTTTAGGAGGCGTTGAAGCAAAACTTCATTTAGCTCCTGAATTGGATCACATCGCAGCCAGCGACAGCTGGCTGGTGATCACGTCCACTTATGGCGCAGGGGATCTGCCTGATAATATTCAACCCTTCGCGGATCGATTAGCACAAGATCAACCTGATCTTACCACAGTTTCCTTTGCCGTGATCACTTTAGGTGACTCCAGCTACGATACTTTTTGTCAGGCCGGCCGCACTTTAAGCAGCTTATTGCAGCAATGTGGTGCCAAACTGCTGTTACCGGCACTGGAAATTGATGTGCAACAGCCTGATTTACCAGAAGATCAAGCCATCGCCTGGCTACCGGCCTACCTGCAACACAGCCGTTAAACCGATCCCTGGATCCCAGTTGATCACGCCTTACCAAGAAGTTACTCACATCTTTTAGGGTTAAAAATATTTTTTGTGCATAAATACGGTATAAACCAAGGTATAAGCTGTTTTTATCCTATGCACTGAAATCAATCGCCCATCGCCTGTGGATAAACAGCATGGTTATCCAAAGGTTCGATCCGCCAGGATCGGGTCTTGATCACAGGATCCGATCCTTCCTAACCCAATGTATTTAAATACGAAAAATTGGTTATCCAAGCAGATCCTTCGCCTTAATAGTAATCATAATAAAAGATCTTTAAAAAGATCCTATTTATAGATCTTAATTGATCCTGAAGATCCAGCTGCATTTTGAGCTTGGTGCCACCCGCTGAAACAAGGTACAATACGTGCCCTTTTTGCCGGGTCGAACCATCTTAACTGAGGCACAACTATGCATTACCAGACTTCCTTTGATGTCATCGTGATCGGCGGTGGACACGCCGGGACCGAAGCTGCACTGGCTGCGGCAAGGATGGGTATGCAAACCTTATTGTTAACCCACAACATGGATACCCTGGGTCAAATGTCTTGCAACCCGGCGATCGGTGGGATCGGCAAAGGGCATCTGGTGAAAGAGATCGATGCTTTGGGTGGCGTAATGGCGCAGGCTGCCGATCTGGCCGGGATCCAGTTCCGCACCCTGAATGCATCCAAAGGGCCGGCAGTTCGGGCTACCCGTGCTCAGGCGGATCGCCAGTTGTACAAAGCCGCCATTCGGCAGAAATTGGAAAATCAGCCCAATCTGTTTATCTTCCAGCAAGCCTGCGACGATTTAATTGTCGAACAGGATCGGGTGACCGGGGTGCTAACCCAGATGGGTCTGCGCTTTGTTGCCAAAGCTGTGGTGCTGACCACAGGGACCTTTTTGGGTGGTCAGATCCACATTGGTCTGCAAAATTACAGCGGTGGCCGGGCGGGCGATCCACCCTCCATTGCTTTGGCGCACCGTCTGCGTGAAATGCCCTTCCGGGTTGATCGGCTCAAAACCGGTACGCCGCCACGACTGGATGCCCGCAGTCTGGACTTTTCTGTGATGCAGCCGCAGCCTGGCGATACGCCGTTGCCTGTTTTTTCGTACCTGGGCTCTGCCGAACAGCACCCACAGCAAATTCCTTGTTACATCACCTACACCAACGGCAACACCCACGATCTGATCCGCGGTGGTTTGGATCGCTCGCCAATGTACTCCGGTGTGATTGAAGGCATTGGACCACGTTATTGCCCGTCGATTGAAGATAAGATCATGCGTTTTGCCGACAAGGATCAGCACCAGATCTTTGTCGAGCCTGAAGGCCTGACCACGCATGAAGTCTACCCGAATGGCATTTCCACCAGTTTGCCCTTTGATGTCCAGCTGGCATTGGTTCGTTCGATCAAGGGGTTTGAACAGGCGCACATTACCCGGCCTGGCTATGCCATTGAGTACGATTTCTTTGATCCACGCGATCTGAAAAAGTCGCTGGAAACCAAATTTATTCAGGGGCTGTTTTTTGCCGGCCAAATCAACGGCACCACTGGCTACGAAGAAGCCGGTGCTCAGGGGTTGCTGGCCGGTTTGAATGCGGCCTTGCAGGTGCAGGGCAAAGACAGCTGGGCGCCAGGTCGCGAGCAAGCCTATTTGGGCGTACTGGTGGACGATCTCAGTACTCTGGGGACCAAAGAACCCTACCGGATGTTCACCAGCCGGGCGGAGTACCGTCTGATGCTGCGCGAAGACAATGCCGATGCCCGTTTAACCGCCAAAGGCCGTGAGCTGGGTCTGGTGGATGATGAGCGCTGGGCCAGTTTTAACGCCAAGATGGAACAAATTGAGCGCGAACGCCAACGTCTGCAGCAGCAGTGGATCCATCCACAGCACCCGTCGCTGGACAAGGTCAATGCGCTGCTGAAAACGCCACTGAGCCGTGAAGCCAGTTTGGAAGAGTTGATCCGCCGACCGGAGGTCAGTTACCGCGCGCTGATGGCGATTGAAGGGCTGGCGCCAGAAGCTTTGGATCCGCTGGCGGCGGAACAGGTTGAAATTCAGATCAAGTACCAGGGCTACATTGACCGGCAGCAGGACGAGATCGACAAACAAAAGCGCCATGAACAAACCCGGTTACCGGCTCAGTTCGACTACAGCCTGGTCAAAGGCTTGTCCAACGAAGTCATCAGCAAACTGAATCAGACCCAACCTGAAACAGTCGGCCAGGCTGCGCGTATTTCCGGCATTACACCGGCTGCCATCTCCCTGTTGCTGGTGTACCTAAAAAAACAGGGCTTGCTAAGGAAAAGTGCCTGATGTTGCGTGCCGAACTGGATCGTTTGCTGGCGCAAACGCAGCTGAGTGTCAGCGATGCGCAACGTCAGCAGCTGGTGCACTTTGTGGAGCTGCTGGCGAAATGGAATCAGGCCTACAACCTGACATCGGTGCGGGATCCGCTGCAGATGGTGGGCCGGCACATTCTGGACAGTCTGGTGGTTGCACCTTACCTGGCGCCACCGCAGTGCCAGCGTATCATTGATGTGGGCACAGGCCCCGGTTTACCGGGTGTGCCTTTGGCGATCCTGTACCCGGAGAAAGACTTTGTTTTGCTGGACAGTCTGGGCAAGCGGATCCGTTTTCTCAACGAGGTAAAACGTCAGCTTGGATTGAACAACATTACGCCGCTGCAAAGCCGGGTTGAAGCGCATCAACCAGCCGAGGGCTATCATGCGGTGCTGAGTCGCGCTTTTGCCAACTTGCAGGATATGGTCGACTGGTGCCAGCATTTGCCAGCAGCAGAGGGCCGTTTTCTCGCCATGAAGGGCGCGGCTGTGGAAGAAGAAATTGCAGCTTTAGCGGATTTTGTTAGAGTAACGGCTGTACACGCACTCGAACTGCCAGAGCAAGCTTGCGCGCGCTACCTGGTGGAACTGGTAAAAACAACAGCTGCATAGCACGGAACAAGGGGTTGGTGTGGGAAAAGTCATCGCAATTGCTAACCAGAAAGGGGGTGTTGGCAAAACCACCACAGCGGTGAATCTGGCTGCGTCCATGGCCGCTACCAAACGCAAGGTGTTGCTGATCGATCTGGATCCTCAGGGCAATGCCACCATGGGCAGTGGCGTCGATAAATACGAAGTTCCGGCCAGTGCCTATGAACTGTTGATCGATGAAACCCCACTGGATCAGGTGGCGGTGAAAGAAACCAGCGGTGGTTACCACCTGGTGGCTGCCAACTCGGATGTGACGGCAGCCGAAGTCCGGTTAATGGATGTGTTTGC